>CAVHAH010000121.1:0-6188 GCA_963633785.1 bacterium | reverse complement strand
TCATATCCACTCTTCATTCTGCGTAAACCTCCTCAACGCGCTTCACAGCGTCCTGCGAGATGATGAACTTGTCGCAGTTCAGGATATCCACGACATTCAGGCTGCCCACGAAGGTGGTCTTTACGTTCTGAATGTTGTTGCTCGCGCGAACGACCATTTCGTCGGGATCTGCGGTCACGATCAGAGCCTTCTTATCTGCGCCCAGAGCCTTGAGCATGGCAACCACGTTCTTGGTCTTGGCTTCAGCAAGCTGGATGTTGTCGACAACGACGATCTCAGACTCGGTAGCTTTGCTGGTCAGTGCACTCTTCATCGCAAGACGGCGAACCTTTCTGGGAACGGAGATGCGATAATCGCGCGGCTTCGGAGCGAACACGACGCCGCCGTGGGTGAACTGGGGTGCTCTGCGGCCATGATGACGCGCATTGCCGGTGCCCTTCTGGCGATAGATCTTCTTGCCGCCGCCGCGCACTTCCGTGCGGGTCTTGGCGCTCTGGGTGCCCTGACGCTGAGCGTTCATGTAGGCGCGAACCACTGCGTGCATTGCGCTTACGCTGACCTCTGCTGCGAAGATATCATCGGAGAGAACGATCTCGCCGACTGCAGCACCCTGCATGTTGACTACTTTAACATTTGCCATGATTGCGTCCTCCTATTAACCCTTCACAGCGTCGCGCACCATGACGAGGCTGCCGTTTGCGCCGGGGATCGCGCCCTTGATCAGAAGCAGATTGCGCTCGGCGTCTACCTTGACGATTTCAAGGTTCTGCACAGTCACGCGCTCGCCGCCGTACTGACCGGCCATGTGCTTGTTCTTGAACACGCGGGACGGGTCAGAGTTTGCACTCAGGGAACCGACGCCACGATGGTACTTGGAACCGTGCGCCATCGGGCCGGTGTGCTGATTCCAACGCTGAATCGCGCCGGTGAAGCCATGTCCCTTGCTGGTTCCGATCGCATCGACCTTGTCGCCCTCGGCGAACACATCGCACTTGATGGTATCGCCTACGGAGTAGCTCGAAACGTCTTCAAAGCGGAACTCGCGAAGATGACGGGCCGGAGCAACGCCTGCCTTAGCGAAATGACCTTGCTCGGGCTTATTGAGCAGTTTCTTGGCTCTCTGCTCGGAGAGCTCGCCGAAACCGACCTGTACCGCTTCGTAACCGTCGTGTTCCTGGGTCTTGACCATGGTCACGGTGCAAGGACCGGCTTCAACGACGGTGACCGGGACCAGACGTCCGTCGGAGACGAAGATCTGAGTCATGCCGATCTTGGTGCCGAGAATTGCCTTTTTCATTGTTACACCTCTTTCGGTTATTACGCAAACCGCTTGGCAGTTTGCTCGATAAGCCGTTTGAATGTCTGTTTCCGAAACCGTGAGAGTGCTTCGAAAACCGATGCTCTTACAGCTTGATCTCGATTTCAACGCCCGCCGGCAAATCCAGCTTCGTGAGGGAAGCCACTGTGCGCTCGGTGGGGTTCAGGATGTCGATCAGACGCTTGTGCGTGCGCATTTCGAACTGTTCGCGGGAATCCTTGTGCTTGTGCGGGGAACGAAGGATCGTAACGATTTCCTTCTCCGTCGGGAGCGGGATCGGGCCGGACACGCGAGCGCCGGTGCGCTTTGCGGTCTCGACGATGCGGGCTGCGCTTGCATCAATCAGCGAATGCTCGTAAGCCTTCAGCTTAATGCGGATCTTCTGGTTTGCCATTGTTTCTCCTCCTGTGGAACTCGTGCACACGCTACCGGGCGTGTCCTATACTTTTTTTACCGACGGGCATGAGCTCCGTCGTCCGATTCTGCGGACTGGTCTTCCGGAAATTACCGGCTTACATTGCCGCAACCTTCCGGTTCATCCCTGCCGCCGTATATCAGTCAAGCACCTGTGCGCAATCCCGGTAAATTGCGCAGAGATATCCCGACACACGACTTTTTTATTATACACGAAAACGCCCGTGAATGCAAACGCATCCGGGCGTTTTCCGGTTAATTCTTCAAGAACTTTATGCGGAGAAATTAAGACATGCGCTTGTAAGCAGTCACGACCGGATTTCCGAGCACGTCGACGGTGAACCATTCCTCGAATTCGCCCGAATCAGCACGCAGTTCGCTTCGCTCAATCGGCGGAACAGCCCTCGCCTGTGCCGTGAATGCGTCGCCGCCGACAGGATAATTCCCGAAGCTGAATATAAATAGGAAGCGACATCGCCATGAACTCGAGCGGAAAGAAAATCGCGCTTCCCCCTCTATATCGTATACCTCCAAATAACGGCGTTGCCCTGAATGCCGATTGCTTCCATCTGCGTGTTCGCATTGTAGTGTTCCCGCAGCCACGTCAGCACGCGGTTTGCGGTGATTTCCGCCGCCGCAAGATAGGTGTGTTCCCGTTCAATCAGCGCGCGCATCGGGTTTTGAATGCCCATGCGTGAAAGCTGCTGGTAATACGATTTCTGACCGTTGGATACATCGCCCGTGGAGGTGTGATGGTTTGTGACGGCCTGATTCGGGATTCGGGAGGGATTCTCGGTGAACGGGCGTGTGAGCGGCGAATCCGAATTGCACTGCATCACATCCCAGATAATCACGGTATCGTCCTCCTGCTCCGTTTGGGAAACCGTTTTCGCATCGAATGCGCTTTGCATTTTCCCCGCATCGCGAACGATGATTTTCGCCGAACACAGGCAAAGCGCCGCCGCCAGAACCGCCGCAAGCATTCTCGCAGGGCGTTTGAATGCCGTGCCGTCGTTCACAATCGCCGAAAACAGGTTTCCGAGAATGCCCAGACCAATCACCGAAACCACCCGAGGCACGATTCGCCCCTTTCCGCAAAGGTATACGGCAATCATCCCCGCACCGATCAGCGAAAACGCCGTGCGCAGTTTTTGAATGCTCCCCTTTCGGAAAAACAAACTCGCCGAAAGCACGAGCATCGCCGCAAAGAGAATCGTCTGTTCGCCCATGGAGCGGTACACGCCTTTCAGGCGGGAAATCACGGTTTCGGGCGAATAGTCGATGCCTTCGCCGCCCACCTCGTGCATCTGTTCGAGATACTCCTGCGTCACAATTTCCGTGTCCATCAGTATCCAGTGGGTGACGCATTCATAATCGTTTTCGCTAAACGGCGGATTCTCCAATTCGGCATAGTCCTTCATCGGGTAATCCACCACCGCCATGCGGGCTTCGTTGTAGGCGTATTCCGAAGCGTATTCGCCCGTGACGTACACGCAGTGAATCTCGATTTCCGCCGCCGCAACCAGAAGCAGTATCGGCAGCAGAAGCAGGGCCGTTCGCTTCAGGCGTTTCGCCAAACCTTCGCCCGTTGCGTTCCACGCGCGCAGGAGCATATCCAGCAGCATGAACGGAACGATAATCAAAACCGCCTGAATCCGAAGCGCACAGCCTGCCGCGGCAAACAGAATGCCCTGAATGCGTCGGGAAAGCCGCTTTTCGCCCGAAGCCTGAACGCTCGCCGTCAGCAGCCAGCCGACGGTCATGAAAAAGCCCGTCCAAACGGTATAGTTGGCGTTATACAGATTCAAAAGCCCGTAAACGCCCACCAGCCCCAAATGCAGCAGAATCGCCTGCACGGGTTCGCACTTTTCCGATATCAAATCCGAAAGCGCCCACATCGCCAACAGCACCAGCAGGCGCTGAACCAGCATGAATACGCTGGCATGCGGCAAAAGCTCCGAAAGAAAGCCCATGAGCTTGCAGTACGCAGGCGAAATATACAAAAACGCACTGTCCGAACCGAAGCACTTGCCTATCTGCATCGCCGCTCCGTAGTTGTCGATGGTGGTTGAAAACAGCGGTTGTGTAAGCATCACGAAATATAAAAAAAGCGTGAATGCCGCAGTCAGCGGCATTCGCTTACTCTTGCGCATGGATATACTCCTCCAGAATGAATTTGGGTCTGCGCTTTGTTTCCATATAAATCTTGCCGATGTATTCGCCGATCAGCCCCAGCGCCACCAGCTGTAAGCCGCCCAGCAGCCAGATGCTCATCATAATCGATGCCCAGCCCGCCACGCTGTGCCCCTGAATCAGCCTCACCAGCACATACACCGCCATCACAATTCCCAGCAGTCCGCAAATCACGCCCGCCAGCGTGACCATGCGAATGGGCTTGTTGCTCAAACTGGTGATGCCCTCCATGGCAAACGCCAGCATCTTTTTCAGCGGATACTTCGATTCGCCCGCAACGCGTTCGCCGCGCTCGTATTTCACGATTGCCGTTTTGAATCCCAGCATCGGCACCATGCCCCGCAGGAACATATTCACCTCGCCGAACGACAAAAGCGCTTCCAAAGCGCGCTTTGAAAGCAGGCGGTAGTCCGCATGGTTGTACACCATTTCAACGCCCATGTGATTCATCATCTTGTAGAATCCCTGCGCCGTGGTGCGCTTGAAGAAGGTATCCTTCTTACGGCTGGAGCGCACGCCGCTGACCACGTCCGCACCGTTGGCGTATTCCTTCAGGAAGCCGTACATGGCATTCACATCGTCCTGCAAATCCGCATCGATGGTAATCACGCAATCGCATTTCTTCGAAGCCATGGTCATGCCCGCCCAGAGCGCATTCATGTGGCCCGCATTGTGTGCGAGCTTCACGCCTTCGAAGCGCTTGTCCTGATTGCACAAATCGGAAATCACGTTCCACGTTTTGTCACGACTGCCGTCATCCACCAGGGTGATTCGGCTGGCGGGGGCAATCAGATTCTTCGCAATCATGTCGTTGGTCAGTTCAACCAGGCGTTTCGCCGTAATCGGCAGCGCCTCCTCTTCATTATAACAGGGAATCACGATATACAAAACGGGTGTATTCATACTGTTCTCCTCTATTTCAGCACGATTCCGCTTTCGCCGATTAAATTCGCCAGTGCGCCGAAATCGTAGCCCTCATTCACATGATACATCTCAGGCGCCTGATACGCCTTCTTTTCCTCCGCAATATACAGCACCACGGGAATGCGCCCCGGCGTTTGGCGAAGGATATCCAAAACGGGTTCGTATTGCGCCCTCGACAGCTTCAGATACAGTTTCTTCTGCTTTTTTTCGAAAGAGCGCTGTTCGAGCGTGCCTTCCAGCGGCGCAATCCGATCCAGCAGCAGTTTGGGCGAATCTTCATCGCTCACCGAAAGCCTTCCCCCCACGCGAACCGCGCGATCCTCGACCAGCTCGTTCATCACGCGCTCGTAGACCTTCGGAAACACCAGAATCTCCGTGATTCCGTAGAGGTCTTCAAGCTGTACAAACGCCATCAGTCCGCCGTTTTTCGTGGCCTTCGTGCGCTTTTCGGCAATCAGACCGCCCATTTCCACACGCCGACCGTCGTATCGGTTCAATTCCTCGGGATTCTCCTTCAGCTCTTCCAGAACCTTGGCATTCATCTTCATTTCCGAAAGCTGCCGGATATACGCATTCAGCGGATGCCCCGTGATGTACACGCCCGTCATTTCCTTTTCCATCTGCAGCCGATCCGCCGATTCGAAATCGGGCAAATCGGGCATCGGAATTTCGGGCATATTCACGCTTTCCTCCGCAAACCCGAACAGCGAAAGCTGACCGGAAACGGCGTCCTTGTCCCGTTTGGCGGCGCCGTCCATCGCGCGCTCGAAGATGTTGATTTTCTGCCTGCGATTGCCGGGGAGCGAATCCATTGCGCCGCATCGAATCAGGCTTTCCACGCATTTCTTATTCAGAAGCGAATTCGACATTCGATTGATTAAATCAAACAGCGTTTGAAATGCGCCGCCCTGCCTGCGCTCCGCCACCAGCGCTTCCACGGGGGCGGTGCCCAGATTCTTGATTGCCGAAAGGCCGAATCGAATGCCCTTTCTGCCCTGCTCGTCGATGTCCACCGAGAAGCGTTCCATCGAGCGATTCACATCCGGCGGCAATACGGGAATGCCGTTTTTGCGGCAATACTGAATGTAGTAGGCGATTTTCTCCGTTCGGTTGCCTGCGGAATTCATCATCGCCGCCATGAATTCCACACGGTGATGCAATTTCAGATACGCCGTTTGCACAGCGACCACCGCATACGCCGCCGCATGCGATTTGTTGAATGCGTAGCTGGCGAATGCCGTCATTTCATCGAACAGCTTTTCGGCAATCTCGGCACGAATGCCGTTGCGCACGCAGCCCGGCACCGTAACCTGACCGTTTTCTACCGAACCGTTGATGA
>CAVHAH010000120.1:0-6291 GCA_963633785.1 bacterium | reverse complement strand
GACGAGAATGCCCGCTACGGCATGAGTGCGGTAGTCAATACGTTGGAAACACGGCCGCAACCGAGGTCGGGGAGGAAGGCAGTGAACAGAACTAAGCGCATCGTTTGCGCAATGATCGCAATCGCAATCACTTCCGGAATTGTATTCGCCGACGAAAGCGAACTGCCGCAGCAGAATATCCCCGCAGAAACAGAGGAACTGCCAACGGCAATCCCAACGGAAAGTCCGACGGAGAATCCCACAGAGAATCCCACGGAAACACCAACGCAAACACCGACGGAACAGCCGACGACCGCTCCTACCGAAGCCCCCGAACCGACTTATAAAATCGAAATCGACGGAGCGCAACGTTTGCAGGATGACGTTTGGCAGCTTTCCGATCAATCCGCCGAGGAAGCGGTAACCTTCCGCTGGACGGCGATTGAAACGGCAATCACGTATCGCATCACCATTCGGGATTCGGGCGAAAACGAGGTTTATACCGCTTCGCAGGCAGAGAACACATTAACGCTTCCGATTTCCGCCCTTCCTCGGGAAATCTGCACGATGACGGTTCTGGCGTATGCGCAAGAGGAAGACGAAGAGCCGATTGCCCAAATGCAGATACGTTTTACGGCGGCACAGCAAACGCAGCCGTTTCCGGATGGCGGATTCCCGAGCGGCGGATTTCCGAGCGGTGGTTTCCCAAGCGGCAGCTTTGCGGGCGGTACAATGCCCGAAGGCATGATGCAGGAGGAACAAGGCTTTCATGTAACGCCCGGCGAAGCACTGACGGACAGCCATACATCGGGCACGGGCACCATGCTGGCATTCGGTGCGGTTGAAATCGCCTTTTCTTCACAGAGCATGACGAAATTGACGCTGGGTGAAACCGAACTGGATATTGTGCTCGATGATGCGCAGAATGCGTTTTATGTGTCACAGCAGGATGATGTGCTGGTGCTGACGCCTGCGGCAGAAGGCAATCAATGGTCTGTGAACGGATACGCACTGAAGGTTCTGAACCGAAGCGGCATCGAAAGCGTTCGGCTGGTGCTGGGCGAAGATGTGATTGAGATTGCCACGAATTGCGCATTGCAGGGAACGGTCTTCGGAAAACTGTCCGCACAGGGCTATGTCTCGAAGGACTACACGTGGAATGTGACGGCGCAGGGAATGACCGTGCAGGTCGCAGGCGTGGAATATACAATCAATGAAAACAACGAATTGGTCGGAGAGTGATGAGAATGCGCAAAAGACTGTTGTGCGCCGTGGCGGCGCTGTTGCTGCTGAATTCAGCGGCACTCGCCGAAACCTATTCGGGAACGGTGGCTGCGACCGAAACGATTTCCGTTGAGGCAGGGGCGAGCGGCATTCTCGATACGCTGAATGTTCTGCCGGGAAGCTACGTGCAGGCGGGCGATGTTCTGGGAACGGTCGGTGCAACGAAAGTGTTCGCCACGCAGGACGGCACAGTGGCGGAGATTTCCTGCGAAGCGGGCGATACCGTCAACGGAACGGTTCTCGAAGTCAATCCGAGCGAAAAGTATCGCATCTACTGCACGGTAGACGAAGCGTATGAAAGCGCCGAAACCATGCTGGTGCATTCGGGCGAACAGGTATATATTCAATGCACGAAAAACGGAACGCATTGCGCAACGGGAGTAATCGGCGCACTGGACGGCTCTGAATACCGGGTAATCACCACCGGCGGCGAATTGTATGTGGGCGAAACGGTTTATCTCTATCGGGATGCCGAGTTCTCCTCCGAACAGCGCATCGGCATCGGAACAGTAGTGGAAACGGACACCCAAAGCTATTCGGCTCAGGGAACGCTGGTTGCGATGCACGTTCAGGCAGGCGAAACCGTTGAACGCGGCGAATTGCTGTATGAATATGCGGATGGCGATGAAACGACCATTACCGCACAGGCGGACGGCATCGTGCTGTCTGTCGGCATCGAGCAGGGCGATTCTGTGGAAGAAGGCGCCGCAATCATGACCATTGCAAAGACGGATGGCCTCTGCGTGGAAGTCGATGTGGACGAGACCTTTGCCGCAACGATCAACGAGGGGAACACGGTGAATTTAATCTATATCGCCGACACCACCGAAACACCCGTTGCGGGGACAATCACGGACATTTCCGACATCGCCGAAAACGGCATGTACACCGTGCGCATTCAGCCGGAAAAAACAGATGAAATCCGAATCGGTATGACGGCGGAAGTGAACTTTTAAGGTAACAACGGATTCCGAACGAGCACTGTTGCAAAATACAACGGTGCTCTCTTTTTGTTCACGTTTCGACATTGGTGCGTGCATTGCATCAAGAAGCGAGACGATATGAGCGCTTGACGGGCTTTGTCGATGATTTGCCAATCTGTACAAGCTGAATCTGCAAACTAAATCCATCGCTCTATGTTTATCCGTGCGAACGCTCAAAATTATTCATGCTTCGATGTGAAAATCTCCGGTTTTATCATTGAAATTTGCACGAATATTTGCCGTATTGATGTATTGCTTTTTCACGCTTCCGTGGTATAATTACTATGTATATTTATTTAAAGCAACACCGCAAAATTCGGCGGTGACGCTGCATGGATGAAAATTCTGCTTTCCGACAAAACTACAAACAAGAACATACTTCGGGCGACCGAGGATTACGAGAATCTCAGTACGGGTTTTGAAGAGGATTCTCGGATATAATAATAAGAGGAGCATACTCGGATATCATGAGAGTTGCGAAGAATTCGGACGAAATGAAGCAAAAGCGGCCACATAGGGCAGTCAGACGCGTGCTCGCAGGCGGGCTCGTTGTCGTACTGTTTGCAACGGGCACGCTTTACAATGCCACAAATGTTTTGCTTAATGCCGATGTGCTTGCCAAGAATGCTGCGGTTATTGCGGCAAAGCAGCTCTTGGAAAATGACGAATATGCAAATCTCGGTCGGCTTGGCAGGATGAGCCAATATATGCAGGACTACCTGACCGCCGCAAAGGATTATGACGATTACGAACTCGGCGTGGCCATTGCAATTTCAAAAGGAAACTACGAAGATGCGCTGGTCTGTACGGATTTATCCATTGCCTGCTTCGAGGGCGATGAAACCGAATTGGGCGATCTTTACCTGAGAAAAGGGTATCTGTATACGCTGCTCGAGGATTATGAAAACGCAGAAACGTGGATGAATCAGGGCATTGAACTTCATTCTTCCCCGGAAGCGTATCTCACACGGGCACAGGTTCGCCTGAGCCTGGGCAATACGCAGGGTGCGCTCGATGACGTTGCCGTTTATATCGACACGGCGGACGATGCGATGGAGCTTTTGCCCAATCTCATCAATGTTTATGAAGCGGTCGGTGATTATCAGACCGCGGTCGGTTATTATACGATGCTGCTGGATGATGAGATGTATCATAAGAATGACTACTATCTCAACCGTGCCTACTGCTATACCAACATGGGAGAAATGGAATCGGCGGAGGCTGATTGCACGAGTTACAGCACGGCAGGCGGAACGGAAACGGCCATGGCGGATGTGATGTTGGGCATCGGCTGGATGCGTCAGGGCGAATACGCAAAGGCGGATGAATTTTTCCTGCAGGCACAGAAAGACGGATATGCGAATCCGGAGGCGCTGAATTACTACATCGTGCTTTGCGCGTATATCTCCGGCGATTATGAGCGCACGTGTGAATACGGCGATCAGGAAGTGCAGGCGATACTGAATGGTACAGGCGGACAAACGGCGAGTTTGCAGATGGAGCAGTCCACGGGCAAACTTCAGGTGACGTTGGCGGAAACGGATCTTTCTTCGCTCTGCCTGATGACGGGCGCGGCGCATGTGCAGCTGGGCGATTTCGACAGCGCAATCGACAGCTTGACGGCCTGCCTGAAAACCGACGGCAGCACGGTTTTTGCCAACTACCTGCGCGGAAGCTGTCTGCTGGCTGCGGAACGCTATGAAGAAGCGCTGACGGACTTCGATGCGGCTATTGAAGCGGGCGAGGAAGTTGAAAAGAGTCGCTACAGCCGCGGCATTTGCCGAATGCAGACGGGCGACCGTGAAGGTGCGCTGGAAGACTTTGATTGGGTGATGCTCAACGGCGAAGATGAAGACCTCTTTGAAACCACCTATCAGCTGATGCAGCAGCTCTTGGCGGAAGATGCGGACGAAGGAACTGCGGAATAAATCTGTGGAGGATGATCGTATGAAATTCGGAAAGTTTTTGAAACGTGCGGCGGCGGGCACCATAATCGTGGGGATGCTTGCGATGCCGGCTCAGGCGAGTGAAACACAAAAGCTGGATACCTATTATTCGCTGGCCGTGCGGTATATTGAAAAGGCCGAATATGAAAAAGCCATGGATTATATCAATGCCTGCTTTGATTATTTTGACGAAACGGAGGATGCCGACCTGGCCGCAGATTTGTATCTGAAGCGGGCTTGCGTCTATACGATGCAGGGCGAGAACGAGCCGGCCTTGCAGGATATTGAAAAGACGCTGGAACTGGCACCCGAAACGGCCAATGCCTATCTGATACGAGCACAGATATACACAGACTCCGGTCTTTATTCCGATGCGATTACAAATTTGGAGAAATACATCGAATTGACGGGCGATACCACCGTGTACGGATCGCTGGCGCAGCTCTATGAAGCCTCCGGCGACTATGAAAGCGCCCTGGACAGCTACGACACCTACACCGAGTCGGCGGATATCAGCACGGAAGAGGCCGCCTATCAGCGCGCCGTTTACAAAATGGACCTCGGTCTGTTTTCCGAAGCCGTTGCCGAATTTTCGAATTTAACCGAAGATGAGACCTTCGGCGTTGCCTCACTGTACAACATCGGCGTGTGCAACATGAACATTCAGGATTACGAAGCGGCCTTGACTGCGTTCACCGAATGCGTGGAGAACGGCGGCAGTTTTGACGGCCTGTATTACAACCGCGCCGTCTGCGAAATGACGCAGGGGGATTACGAGAGCGCCGTTGCGGATTTCACGACTTCGGTCGGTTCCGAATCCTATGTGGAAGATGCGCTCTACAACCGCGCGGTCTGCCTGATGAACAGCGGAGATTACGCATCTGCCGTTACGGACTTCACCGATTACTTGGGACAGGATGAGCAAAAGGAAAGCGACATTGCGCTCTATTACCGCGCGGTTTGCGAGATGTCGATTCCCGACTACGAAGCCGCGGCCACCGATTTCACGGCTTGCATGGATGCGGGCATCATGCCGGAGGACAGCCTGTTCTACCGCGGTTTAAGCTATCTGCAGTTCGGAAATACGGAAGATGCCATCGTTGATTTCACGGCGGTAATCGAACAGACCGAAGTCGGTTCAGCGGCAGAACCCACCGAAGAAGCAACCGATGACGATTCAGCCGAGGTTACTCCCGACGATACCGCAGATGAAACGGAAGAAACCGCCGAGATGCGGGCAGATGAAGCGCGCTATTATCGCTCCTTTGCTTACCGCATGCAGGAGGATTACGAATCGGCGCTGACGGATTTGGATGCGTGCATCGAGCGCGGCTACGATCTTTCAAATGTGTATTATCAGCGGGCACAGATTTACCTCGCAATGGGCGATGAGGATCAGTACTATGCGGACCTGGAGATGTCCGTAAATTATTAAATGCACAAACGTTTTCAGACAGACAAATTTCGAGAGGTGCTTTTTATGAAACGGTCGTTCAAACGGGAATTTCTGAGGAAAGGCAGTGCACTGCTGGCATCAATCATGCTGGCTCTGTTAGGCACGGGCGGGGTTGTTGCTGAGACAACGTCCCGAATACCGAATGCTGTGCAAAGTGTGCCTTCGGAAGAAAAAAGCAATATCTCCGGCAGCAGTACGCCCAAAAACGGCGTATCTGCTGCTGATTCGGTTTTGGAACCGAAGATATCGCTTGCCGCCGAGGCAGAAGACACGGACACACAGGAGGAAAAGGAGACGCCCGATCCGGATGGCATGACGGACGAAGATCCGGACGTGTCTGCGGAGGTCAAGCCCGGCAAGGCCACGATCACCGAGCACACGGCAACGGACGGCACATCGCTTCTGGACGAGGAACAGTCGTTTGAAAACGGCCCCGACGACGGCGAAGACGATGCCGACGGCGAAGACGAAGAAGCGTCCGATAGCGAGGACGAAGAAACGTCTGACAGTGAGGACGGGGAAACGGACGATGAAGATTCCGAGGAAGCGGCGGACGACCTCGTCACGAACGCCATTCAGAAGGCTGTCGATGCCGCACTGGGAAGTCTTACGGATTTGTCCGAATCGATCACGATCAAGGTTG
>CAVHAH010000119.1:0-6327 GCA_963633785.1 bacterium | reverse complement strand
GAAGTTGTAATCAGAAAAGCGAGACCCCAGAGGATATTCTTTGCGCCCAAAGTGGAAACGAAAGGATGGGGGAGATCCAGTCTGGTCAGGAGCGTTCCGTTGATGAACCCCGCAAAGGTGGAAACCAGCAGCGCCGCGGGAATCAGAATCCACGGACTGGTAACGCCCATGTTGAGCAACACGCCGATGATGCAGCAGGCGAGCGTGCAGTTATAACCGACGGACAGGTCAATGCCTGCGGTAATCAAACAAAGCAGCATACCGGCGCCGATCATGCAGTTGATGGAGGCCTGCTTGAGAACGTTCATCAGATTGGATACACGCAAAAACTTGTCCGGCATCCAAATGGCGAACACGCCGAACAACAGAATCAATGCCAATGCAGGTCCGAGATTCGAAATGATATCTTTGAAACCCGTCTTTTTATTCGTCTGTGCGTTTTTCATGTCAATTTTCCTCCCCATGCGGCCTTCATGATGTCTTCCTGGTTGAAATGCTTGGAATCGCGATCGATGTTTGCCATTACACGTCCGCCGCGCATCACGACCACGCGGTCGCTCATCGCCAGAATTTCAGGCATCTCCGAGGAAACCATGATGACGCATTTTCCCGCTTTGACAAGCTGATTCATTACATTATAAACTTCGATTTTTGCGCCGACATCGATGCCGCGCGTCGGTTCATCGAAAATGTAAATGTCCGCATCGGTGTTAATCCATTTTCCGACAACGACCTTTTGCTGATTGCCGCCGGAAAGCTGCGCAACCACTTCGTTCATCGTCGGCGTTTTGATTCTCAGCGATTCGATGTGCTCATTCGCATTTTCCTTGATTTGATTATGATTGAGCAGAAGTCCGTGGCGGAAGCGTTTCATGCTCGCCATAATCAGATTGTTTTTCACGGGCTGTGAAAGCACGAGCCCCTGCCCCTTGCGATCCTCCGTTAAAAACGCAATGCCCAGGCGAATCGCCTGCTGGGGCGAATGAATGCGAACGCGTTTGCCTTTGATATAGATTTCGCCGCCGTCGATTGCGTCCGCACCGAAAATCGCGCGCATCGTTTCCGTGCGGCCTGCGCCGACCAGACCGGCGAAGCCCAAAATCTGTCCGCCGTAGGCTTCGAAACTCACATCTCTGAGAACGCCCGTTTCCGTCAGATGTTCCGCACGCAGGAAGCATTCGCCCTTTGTGCCGTATTCCTTCGGGAAGAGATTGTCGAGCGTGCGTCCGACCATCGCCTGAATCAATGAATCCGTGGTGATATTCGATACGTCTTCCGTTAGGATATGTTTGCCGTCCCGCATGACCGTTACGCGGTCGCACAAATCAAAGATTTCTTCGAGCTTGTGCGATACGAAAAGAATGGCGATGCCCTTCTCCTTCAGACTGCGCACGGCCTTCGTCAGCTGTACAACCTCCTGTTTGCCCAACGAGGAAGTCGGCTCGTCCATGATAATCAGCTTCGCATCCAGAGAAACGGCCTTTGCGATTTCAACCATCTGCTGCAAACCGATGCCGAGCTTGCCGCATTGCGTGTGGGTATCGATCTCGTCGTGTCCCAGTTCGGCCAAGGCACGCTTTGCTTCTGCGTGCATTTTCTTGTAATCGAGCAGACCGGCGCTGTTTTTGATTGAACGGCCGATGAAAATATTGTCTACCACAGATAACTGCGGAACGATATTCAATTCCTGATATACGCAAGCGATTCCCGCTTCTCGCGCCTTCACGGGGTTTCTGAACGAAACCCGTTTATCCGAAACGTAGATTTCGCCTTCTTCCGGGATATTTACGCCGGTCAAAACCTTGATGAGCGTCGATTTTCCTGCGCCGTTTTCACCAATCAGACCGTGAATTTCACCGGGACGAATTTGAATCGACATGCTCTTCAGCGCAATCACACCCGGGAAACGCTTGGTTATATTTTTCAATTCAACGATGTATTCACTCATCCGATCACCTCCCGAATACGACTGACCCGCCCGATAACGAGCGGATCAGCCGAAACTGCTTCTTGATAATAACCGCGGATTAGTCGCCGAGCATTGCGGACAGGCTGTCGAGGTATTCCTGACCGTTTTCGGCGGTGATCAGCTTTGCATCAACGTAGATAACCGGTTCCACGGTTTCGCCGCGAGCCGCCTTGAGCGCCGCTTCAACGGCGGTATAGCCCATCATGTAGGGTTGCTGTGCAACGGAGCCTTCCAGCTTGCCGTCCAGAATGAGTTCCACGGCGGACTTGTTGCCGTCGAAGCCGATGATTTTCACGCCCTCAACGCCTGCCTGCTCACAAGCCTGCATTGCGCCGATTGCGGTATCGTCGTTGTGGCAAAGAACGGCGTTGATTTCGCCGGGGAAGCGATTGAGCAGGTCTTCCATCGTCGCCATTGCGGTGTCGGTGGTGTTCTGACCGGCCTGCTTTGCCAGCACTTCGATGCCGGCTTCCGTCAGCGCGCGCTCATAGCCCGCCATGCGCATGTTGGAAGTGTTTTCACCTTCCTGACCGTAGATGATAACCACCTTCGCATCGGCGCCGAGCATATCGGCGATGTACTTGCCGCCGATGGCCGCAGCATCCTCATTCGAGGTGCCGACGAAGGAAGTCTTGCTTTCGAGATTCGCATCGGTATCCACGAACAGAACCGGAACCGTCGCATTCGCGAGTGCCGCCGCCGCCGCATCGCCGTCATTCGGTGCTACAACGATGGCCGCAATGTCCAAAGCGAGCTGTTCTTCAATCATCGTGACCTGACCGGAAATGTCGCTTTCCGCACCGGGACCGATAACCGTTACGGTGATTCCGAGATCCGCCGCCGCCGCATCACAGCCGGCCTTTACGTAGTTCCAGTATTCACTTGCGAGCGTCTTGAGAACCACTGCGACCGTTTCGCCCTCCGCCATTGCCGGAGCCGCGAGTGCCATTGCCAACATCAGAGCCAACACCAGAGCCAGAATTTTCTTCATGTTCGTTCCTCCTCTTATTTATTCTATGCCGTTTTCGGGCATTGAATTCACTTATCCTTCAACTGAAATTATATCGTACTTCATGAATATTGTCAATTATAATAAGCAAATATACTCAAAATATGTGAAAAATTGTGTAATGATATATAAAACGCAACCGAACAAAAGTAACACAACAAATGGAACCGAATTGTGATAATATTTGGGCAAGCATTCAAAAAAGGTTGCATATTTCGGTGAAATTGGATATAATAAGGTATAAATGTGTTATTCGGGGTGGTATTATGTCTATGTATCCTCTCATTCTGATTGCGGACGACGATCCGGTGGTTCACGAGTCGCTGGGTCTGTATCTGGAATCCGAAGGGTATGAGCATCAGAGCGCCTATGACGGTCAGCAGGCGCTGGATATGGTTGAAAGCTTGCATCCGGACATGATGGTGCTGGATCTGATGATGCCCAAGGTTACGGGCATTGATGTATGCCGCACCGTTCGGCAGACAAGCTCACTGCCCATTATTATGCTGACCGCAAAGGGTGAAGAAATCGACAGAATCCTGGGCCTTGAACTGGGCGCAGATGATTATATCGTAAAGCCCTTCAGCCCGCGCGAAGTTTTGGCGCGCATCAAGGCGGTGCTTCGTCGTTTTTCCGAAAAGACCGGCGAAGAGGATTCCTCGATTGTTCGCCTGCCGATGCTTGAAATCAGCCTGGAGAATTATCAGGTAAAAGCGGCGGGAAAGGTGATTGCGTGCACGCCCAAGGAAGTCGAGATTCTGCATATGCTCACCAGCAATGTCGGTCAGGTTTACTCGCGCGAACAGATTCTCTCCCGCGTATGGGGTTACGACTATTTCGGGGATACCCGAACCGTGGACGCGCATATCAAGCGCATTCGCCAGAAGCTGCCGACGGAAGGTGTGCCGTGGGCGCTGAAAACCGTTTACGGTGTAGGATATCGGTTTGAGGTTAACGCATGAAAAAACAAAGTGTGCTCGTCAGACGCGCACTCATCTTTACGGCGATCGTCCTGTTTTCGGCGGTCGTCGTAGGTTTAATCGGAGGAATTGCCGTTGCGAGCTTGCCGATTTGCGCTTCAAACAGCGTATGGAGCATTCTTTCGGGCTTGCTGCTCGGGGGAATAGCTGCCGCTGTTGCGGCGGTGCTCGGCAAAAAATATCTTCTGGACGGAATCGTTTCACCGATTCGTGATTTGCTGGTTGCCGCAACCGCCGTTGCAGGCGGCAATTTGGATGTGCGTGCCAACGAGCAGGCTCCCGGAGAAATCGGCGAACTCGGCTGCGCCATAAACAATCTGTCTACGCAGTTGGCGGATAATATGTATACGCTGATTTTGGAGCGCAATCGCCTGAAGCACATGATTGACGGTCTGTCCGAAGGCATCGTGGCGGTAGACAGCGAGGGACATATCACGCATACGAATCCGGCGCTTGAAAAGCTGTTTACCAAGCGGAAACCGATGGTGCATCTTCCGGATTTGCGCATGAATGTGATTCCCGATCAATCCATCTGGACGGATTTCGACAAAGTGATTCAATCGGGCGAAGCGGTCACCCGCAATTTCAACGTTCGTGATATGACTTTGCGCCTTTCCATTACACCGATTATCGATGAAATCGGCGTTATCGCAGGTGCGGTCGGTTTGATTTCGGATATCACGCAATCCGAACGCCTTGAACGCACGCGCCGTGAATACGTATCGAATGTTTCGCATGAATTGCGCACACCTTTAACGGCGATGCGTGCATTGGTCGAGCCGCTCAAGGAGGGCATGGTGACCTCCGAGGCAGACCGCATGCGCTATTACGATATCATTTTGCGGGAGGTTATGCGCCTTTCCCGTTTGATTAACGATCAACTGGAGCTTTCACGCCTTCAGAGCGGCACAATCGCAATCGAAAAAACGCGCATGACGCTCGATGATTTGGTCTATGACGTGTGCGACCGCTACGCCAACATCGCCCGCGAACAGAATCTCGAATTGAATGTGCAAACGGATTTCTCCGAATGCCCCGCAGTATACGCCAATTCGGATCGTGTGGAAGAGCTTCTGATTATATTGCTCGACAATGCGATTAAGTATACCGAAAAGGGATCGGTGAATGTTTCCGCCGAATGGGACGATGATGTGGTTCGCCTGTCCGTTCGCGATACGGGCATCGGAATTGCCGAAGAGGATCTTCCGTATGTGTTCGATCGCTTCTATAAAGTGGATAAGGCGCACAGCGGAAAGGGAAGCGGATTGGGACTCTCCATTGCGAAGGAACTTACTGCGCGAATGGGCGAGGAAATCAGCGTTTCCAGTGAAAAGGATGTCGGAACGCAATTCACATTCACGATTCATGTTTATCATAAATCGGAGGCGCAATGACGGATATGTTTGTTGAAACGATTCTCAACGGCGCGCGGAAAATGGGCATTGCAATGTCCGAAAATCAGGCGCTGAAATTCGAAAAGTATCATGAAATGCTGATTGCCGCCAATGCGCAATTCAATTTGACACGGGTATCGGAGGATGTTTGCGAGGCCATCGATCGCAATTATCTGGATTGCCTTACGCCGTTGCTGCATGGATTCAATCCGAAAAGCGCAATCGACGTGGGTTCGGGCGCTGGATTTCCCGGCATTCCGCTTGCGATTATGCTTCCGGATACGCATTTCACACTGCTCGATTCGCTGGATAAGCGCGTGAAATTCCTGCAAAGCGTTGCGGATGCGCTGAATTTGAATGCGGTTTGCATTCACGCACGCTGTGAAGACGCCGCCCGTAAACCCGAACTTCGGGAACAGATGGATTGTGCGATTGCCCGAGCCGTTGCGCCGATGAATATTCTTTCGGAATACCTGATGCCGTTCGTTCGGGTAGGCGGAAAGATGTTTGCGCTGAAAGGGCCGAATCTGGATGCGGAACTTGCGCAGGCACAAAAGGCGCTGAACCTTTTGGGCGGCGGAGAAACGGCTGTGGTGGAAGCGGCGGTCGCCGATCGTGATTGGGCACATAAAATCGCGATTGTGCATAAAATCGCCGCCACGCCGGAGAAATATCCGCGCAAAGCGGGAACGCCTGAGCGGAAACCCTTGTTGTAAAACAATAAATACTATATATTATCTAATTATTTACAGAAATAGCTGTACAAAAATCGATTTGCTCGGATATAATTACAGCACACTCAGAAATTAGGAGGAAGAAACAATGAAGAAGATTTTTGCTCTCGTTCTCGTCATGATGTTTGCTGTACTCGCTATGACCGCTTGCTCCAGCAGCACGACTTCTACCACCACGACCGCTACCGAAGCTCCCGTAGCTACCGAAGAAGCAACTGAGGCTACCGAGGCTCCCACAGAG
>CAVHAH010000118.1:0-6503 GCA_963633785.1 bacterium | reverse complement strand
GGCTGAAGCTGTGAAAGCGCCATATCCACGAATCGCCGCCGCTCGGCGGGGCCGTCTTTCACGGTGCGCAAATCCTCCGGCGAAAACAACACGCCCGTGACGTGCCCCAGCAATTCGCCCGAACGCGAAATCTCCTGCCCCGCCACCTTCAATTTGCGCTTTCCGAGATTCGGCAGAAGAATTTCAACATCGTGGCTGCCGTCACGGCGCAGGGTGCTGATTTGAATGTCGGCGGCCTCTGCGCCCCAGCGCACCAAATCCCGATCCTGACGGGTTCTGTGCGATCGCCCCGTGCAGGTCAGATACACGGCTTCCAGAACGTTCGTTTTTCCCTGACCGTTATCGCCCACCAGTGCGGTCACGCCCTCGCAGGGCGTGAAAAAACAATCGGAATACGAGCGAAAATCCCGAAGCCGCAACGAAACAATTTTCATTTCACGCCCTCCGTTTTCGTGTATTCCGATTATAACTTATTTCATCTTGCTAGCCAGCTTTTTGCGGGCTTCCGTTCCGAGAATTCTCTTGCGCATGCGAATGGATTTGGGGGTGATTTCAACCAGTTCGTCATCGGCAATGAATTCCATGGCCTCTTCAAGGGTGGGAATGTGAACGCCCGTGATTTTGAACGCCTCTTCCGCTGCGGCGGAGTTGCGGTTGTTGGTCATGTGCTTTTTCTTGCAGACGTTCACGTCGATATCGCCCGGACGGGAATTGCGCCCGATAATCATGCCGTTGTAAACCTTCACGCCCGGAGTTACGAACAATTCGCCTCTATCCTGAATGTTGAACAGCGCATAACCGGTGGTAACGCCCTCTTCCCAAGCGACCAGCGCACCCGAATTGCGGGTGGGGATATCGCCCTTCGTGGGTTCATAATCCTCGAACACGCTGCTCATAACGCCCTCGCCTCGGGTGTCCGTGAGGAACTCGCTGCGATAGCCGAACAGACCTCTGGACGGCACGATGAATTCAAGGCGCATGCGGCTTTCGCCGTGCATGGCGGTCAATGTGCCGCGGCGGCGGCCGATTTTATCGATAACCGCACCGGCGTATTCGGAGGGAACATCGCAAACCAGGCGCTCCATAGGTTCGCAAACCACGCCGTCGATGGTCTTGTAGAGCACTTCGGGCTTCGTGACCGCGAATTCATAGCCCTGGCGGCGCATCGTTTCAATCAGAATCGACAGATGCAATTCGCCTCGGCCGTACACTCTGAATGCATCGGTGCTGTTCGTTTCCTCCACGCGCAGGGAAACGTCCGTGAGCGCTTCCTTCTCCAAACGGGCGCGCAGATGGCGGGAGGTGACGTAAGTGCCTTCCGTTCCGGCAAAGGGGCTGTCGTTTACGCAGAAGGTCATGGAAATGGTCGGCTCGTCGATTTTCACAAACGGCAGCGGCTGCGCCATGGCCACATTGCAAATCGTGTCGCCGATGAGCAAATCCGGGAAGCCCGAAATCGCAACGATGTCACCCACTTCCGCGCGCTCGGCATTCACGCGCTTCAGTCCGTCGAATTCAAACAGTCCCGCCATGCGGGTGGGTGCGGAAACAAAGCTCGAACCGTACACGCAGCGAATGGCCATCTGACCCGCTTCGATGCGTCCGCTTTCAATGCGGCCAACGCCGATTCTGCCCACATAATCGTTGTAGTCGATGGTGGAAATCAGCAGCTGCAGCGGTGCATCGGGGTCGCCCTGCGGTGCGGGAATGTGCTCGAGAATGCAATCAAACAGCGGGCGCAAATCCGTTCCGGGATTGTGCCAGTCGGTGGTTGCCACGCCCGTGCGTCCGGAAGCGAACAGAATCGGGCTGTCGAGCTGTTCATCCGTGGCATCCAGCTCCATGAGCAATTCAAGCGTTTCGTCCACAACCTCTTCGCAGCGGGCATCGGGGCGATCCATCTTGTTGATTACGATAATAACTTTCAGATTCAGCTCCAGCGCCTTTTTCAAAACGAAACGCGTTTGCGGCATCGGGCCTTCAAACGAGTCCACCAGAAGCAACACGCCGCTGACCATTTTCAGAACACGCTCCACCTCGCCGGAAAAGTCGGCATGGCCGGGAGTGTCCACGATGTTGATTTTCGTGTTGCCGTAGTGCACGGCGGTATTCTTGGACAGAATCGTGATGCCGCGCTCGCGCTCGAGATCGTTGGAGTCCATCACTCGGTCGGCAACCTGCTGATTCGAGCGGAAAACGCCGCCCTGCTTGAGCATTTCGTCTACAAGCGTAGTCTTGCCGTGGTCAACGTGGGCGATAATGGCGATATTGCGAATGTCTTCACGAACGATATTCAACGGAAAAACCTCTTTTCTCTAAATCAGAAACTCATTTCGTCTGCCGTCATTCTGTCTGCGGTCTCGGCTAATACCAAACCTTCATTGTTTTCACAAGCCAGGCGAATGCTCCACTCGTTTTCAAACATGATTACATCTCGCCCCGCGCGGTCAATGGCCAATGCACTTGTGGAGGTCAGGCGCAGTTTGTCAATGGGCTTGGGCGTTTCCACAATCCAGCGCACATAGCGAAACGGCAGAACCTCTCGAACGATATCCACGCCGTATTCGCTCTTCAGGCGGTATTCAAGCACGTCCATCTGCAGCACACCGACCACGCCGGCAATCATTTCCTCACGCCCGATATTCGGCCGCTTGAATGTCTGAATGGCGCCCTCCTGCGAAAGCTGATTCACGCCCTTCAAAAACTGCTTGCGCTTCATGGAATCCTCCGGAGAAACCCGGCAGAAGTATTCCGGCGCGAACAGCGGAATGCCGCTGTAGCGAACGGGTGTGCCCGTGCAAATCGTGTCGCCCAGGCGGAAAATGCCGGGGTCGAACAGGCCGATGATGTCGCCGGGATACGCCACATCCACCGTTTCATGCTCCTGCGCCATGAATGCCTGCGGCTGGGCCAGCTTGATGCGGCTGTTCGTGGACGAATGCCAAACCGTCATGCCCTTTTCGAACACGCCCGAACACACGCGCATGAACGCCAGGCGGTCTCTGTGGGCGGGATTCATATTCGCCTGAATCTTGAATATGAAGCCGGTGAATTTCTCATCGCTCGGATTGATTTCCTCGCCGTCCGCCACTCGGGGCGTGGGCGATTTCGTGTAGGACAGGAAACGCTCCAGAAACGGCTGAACGCCGAAATTGTTGGTTGCGGAGCCGAAGAACATCGGCGTTAACTGCCCCGAAAGAATCTTTTCGATATCGAACGCATCGCCCGCAACGTCGAGCAGCTCGATATCCTCAATCAGTTTATCGTAATAGCTCTGACCGATTACATTCGCACAATCGGGATCGTCCAGGCTCACCTGGCGCACCTCGACCTGCGTCTGTCCGTGGTCGCCGCCCCGATACAGCTCAATCATTCTGGTGTCTCTGTGGTACACGCCCTTGAAATCGCCGTGAATGCCGATCGGCCAGTTCACGGGACACGAGCGAATGCCCAGCACCTGTTCGATTTCCTCCATCAATTCAAAAGGATCACGACCCGCGCGGTCCATCTTGTTGACGAATGTGAAAATCGGAATCGAGCGCAAACGGCAAACCTTGAACAGCTTAATCGTCTGCTCTTCAACGCCCTTGGCATTGTCAATCAGCATCACGGCGCTGTCCGCCGCAACGAGCGTGCGGTAGGTGTCTTCGGAGAAGTCCTGATGTCCGGGCGTATCCAGAATGTTGATTCTGTATCCGTTGTAATCAAACTGCATCGCAGAGGACGTGACCGAAATGCCGCGCTGCTTTTCGATTTCCATCCAGTCCGAAGTGGCGTGGCGCGCCGTTTTGCGGGCCTTGACCGAACCCGCCTGGCGAATCGCTCCGCCGTAGAGCAGCAGCTTTTCCGTTAATGTGGTTTTACCGGCATCGGGGTGGGAAATGATCGCAAAGGTGCGCCTGCGCGCCACCTCGTTTTTCAGCTCGGGATGAAGCATAATCAACCTCCTAATTATCGTAGAGAAATCGTTCGGCATTCGCTCCCGGCTCAATGCGGTCTAAGCATATTTCATTCCTCCGCGCATAAATTCACAACCTTAATTGTATTCCATTTGCACGGAAATTGTCAATCATGCGCATGGGTTGCTTTGCGTTAATTATATAAAAAACCCCGAAGCTTTGAATGCTTCGGGGCGGAAAAAACCTGAATTACTTCTCCCACGGGAACACGTACTGAGTCAGGCCCAGCTCGTCGCGGATCTGATTCATCTCGTGCTGAACGGATTCGTTGATCGGAACGCCGTCCTTGCGGGCGAGACGGATTTCGTATTCCTTTTCGCCTGCGGTGTAGATGCGCTCTGCGCCGGGAGCCTTCTTGGTCTTGCGAACTTCACGGATGATGTCGCCGGCCTTCTTGCGGCAGACGTCTTCGCCCAGGAAGTGGTTGGTGTCGATCGCAATGAAGAAGTGGCCGAGGTGGAACGGAACCTTTTCGCCGTTTTCGCCCTTGCCGGTGAGCATGTGGCCGTAATTGCCGTCCTGCAGAACCGCAGACAGGAATTCAACGAACATTGCGAAGCCGTAGCCCTTGTATCCGCCCAGCTCTTCGCCGATGCCGCCCAAAGGTGCCAGTGCTTCCGCGCCGCTACCGATGGCCTTGAGCGCTGCGCCTGCGTCGCCGGTCACTGCCTTGCCGTCTGCGCCGACCACGGTGCCGGGATGCAGCTCTTCGCCGATGCGCTGATAGTACTCGAGCTTGCCGTTCTGGGTGATGGAGGTTGCCGCATCGAAGTTGAAGTCGAACGCTTCATCGGTGGGAACGCCCAGGGTGAAGGGGTTGGTGCCGAATGCGCCGGAAACGCCGAACGTCGGAGCAACGGTCGGACGGGCGTTGGTGCCGGTCATGCCGATGCAGCCCTGTGCCGCCGCCATGGTGGTGTAGTAGCCTGCGATGCCGTAGTGGCAGGAGTTGCGAACAACGACCATGCCCATGCCGTATTTCTTTGCCTTATCGATTGCCAGCTGCATGGACTTGTAGCCGATAACCTGACCCATGCCGTCGTGACCGTCGACCACTGCGGTGGTTTCGGTTTCCTTCACGATTTCATAGTTGGTTACGGGGTTCTGAATGCCCGCCTTGATGCGGTCGAGGTAAACGGGCTTGAAGCGGTTTACGCCGTGGGATTCGATGCCGCGACGGTCGGATTCAAGCAGCACGTCCGTGCAGATTTTCGCATCCTCTTCGGGAATGCCGTACTTCACGAATGAATCCGTTACGAAATTGGTAATGGTTTCCCAATCCACAACAACTCTGCCTGCCATAATGAATTCCTCCTGTTGTTTTTTGACATGAAAAAAGAGATGGCCACACAAACCGGGCATTCCGAAGAATGTCGTCTGCGGCTGCTCTCTCGTCTCTGTCGCTTTGAATGAATTATAACATACCCCATTCAAAAACACAATACCGTTTACGAACTTTTTCCCCCTTTTCTTTTTTCGGGCGATTCTTGCCAACGCATGTTAAATATGATATCATAAATCGCAGAGAATACAGTTTGCGGAGGGAATTCAACCATGGAAACGCTCAATTCCAGGCAGGAGAAGCGATCGTTTTATCATCTGGTGCTGGTGCTGGCGCTGCCGATTGTTCTGCAGAACCTGATTAACGCCTGCGTAGGTGCGGCGGACACGGTGATGCTCAACTATGTAAGCAAAGAGGCGCTTTCGGCGGTTTCGCTGGCGAACAACGTTCAATTCGTGCTGGATATGTTCATCACGGGCCTGTGCGGCGGTGCGAGCGTGATGATTGCCCAATACTGGGGCAAAGGCGATATGCACACCATCGAGCGCACCATCGGTTTAACGATGCGCTACACGCTGATTGTGGGCGCGCTGTTTTCGATTGCTTCCATATTCAAGCCCGACGGCATCATGCGCATTTTCACTGCGGATACGGATTTGATTTCCATCGGCAGCGAATACCTGCGCATTATCGGCATCGGCTATTTCATCAACGCATTCACGCAGGTGTATGTCGCCTGCGAACGCGCCATGGAAAAGGTGCGCTTCGGTTTGGTGGTGAATCTCACGGCGCTGTTTGCGAATGTGATTCTGAATGCCTGCTTCATATTCGGCATCGGACCGTTCCCCGCCATCGGCGTGAAGGGCGTTGCGATTGCAACCGCAACATCGCGCGTTCTGGCGGCCGTTATCTGCGTGGCGGACGTATTTCGCCCCGCACCCGCGCGGATGCGCATCAAATATCTGTTTGAAAGAAATGCGGATTTGTTCAGGGATTATGTGAAATACACCCTTCCCGCGCTGGGCAACGATTTTGCGTGGGGACTGGGATTCACGATGTATTCGGTGATTCTGGGGCATTTGGACACCAACTGCGTGGCGGCGAACACCTACGCCAACACCCTGCGCCAGCTCAGCACCGTGGTTTGCTTTGCGCTGGCGAATGCGGCGGCGATTATCATGGGCAAATCCATGGGCGAAAACCGCCTGAAGGACGCGGAGGTCTACGCCAAGCGCTTGACCTGGGGCGCAATCATCACGGGC
>CAVHAH010000117.1:0-6532 GCA_963633785.1 bacterium | reverse complement strand
AAGCAGATAGCGCAAAAGGCACGCTCAGATTCGCCGCCGAATTAATCAGGGGATTCCTAACTATTTATTTTATTATAACCGATGACGTTTTTAAATTCAACGATGTACGGCATTTTGAAATGGTATTGTATTTCTTTCGCAATACATAATTCAGAAACGTAATATTTTAGCGGATTAAAGCTACACTTCGGATACAAGGCACATATCGGCGTTGACGACCGTGATTGATTATTGTTATGGCAGGTACTTTTTGTGGGAATAATGCGTTGTTCGGTGGTGCCTTATTCCTTTGTCAGGCACAAGTTTCCCGCCACACGGCTGATTTCGAATGTTTCGGAATAAGAGCCGCTTGCGTCCATATTCTCACTCCCGAAATAATCACAGCTCATATAGAATCCTGAAATGTAAATGCCGTAGAGCACATCATTGTCGATACCCGTTTGGTGTACGCACATTGTATCCTGCGTAAGATATCCCTCTTCACTATCTGCTTCGTCCAATACCAATGTCATATCATCGCTGCCCAATATGCCTTCAAGTTTGTAGTAGGCCGGATATACCTTGATTTCCAGCGCAATTTCGGAAAAGTCTGCACACAACCGCGGTACATATTCTTCTTTCAGTTGCAAATAGGATTGGCGCTGATAACCTTCGTAGTCGTCAAACGCATCTTTTTCCCACCAACTTACTTCCGCGCGTTCGAAATAATCGAAGATGTTTTCCGCTGTGATTTCGATATACTCGACATCTGTTTCGCGAA
Organism: bacterium; assembly: GCA_963633785.1. Lineage (GTDB taxonomy): Bacteria > Bacillota > Clostridia > Christensenellales > Aristaeellaceae > Faecivicinus. The sequence goes on along the minus strand of CAVHAH010000117.1, from coordinate 5,772 downwards.
TGGCGCTTTCCGCAAAGAAATCATAGGTTCCACTCGGGAATTTTCCGCTCATATAGGAAATCATCGCCTGATTTTGAGAGCGGAGCTTGGAAAAATAATCGCCGATCTCTGTATGAATCTGCGTGCTCAGCAGAAATGTAATATAATTTCCGTCTTCCGTCTGCACCAGAATTCCATAGCTATTATCGTCGGCAGAATAGTGATTCGGGTCCGGCAGACTCCAAAATCCGTTTTCTCCGTTAACAACGCAAGTTCCGTCTGCATTGAGCGTAAGCGAGGAACTGCTTTTCCCCGAAGACTTCCATGTACCGCAGATTGCATCGATGATTTCCTGCGGCATTTGGTACAAGTCGCGATTGACAACCGCAAGCATATCGGAGTAATTGTTCGCTACCCATTGCTCGCCGTAGTTTTCATAAGGTTCCAACATGAGGCTGACATTCACATCGGTTCCGTCATCGAGCTTGAGCATTAAGCTCTGCCGGACGTCATCCGAATTCTTGTTATCGCGCGTCCATTTGCCTTCCTGCTGTTCATAAGTGCAGGTGCCATCTTCACGCAGTGTAAAAATCGAATCTTCCGACAGAAGCATTGTGCCCCATTCACCAATCAGTTCAGGATGTTCTTCTGCGGTTTTCTTTGCGATTTCCTCCGGCGATTCCCCGCAGGCCGCCAGGCTCAGGCACAGAATCAGAAGCAGCAAAACAGCAATTCCTTTTTTCATGTCAATCCATTCCTTTCTCTCATGTGTTTTACAACTTTACGATTATGATTCCAATTCCGCAATCGCTTCGCCGAGCGCTTCCCATGCTTCGTAGAGCTCATCAAGCATCTCTTGTGCCTGTTTGTGTTCGGCGGCGATTTTCTGGGCGGCATCGGGCGATTTGTAGGTTTCGGGGTCGCCCATTTTGGCTTCGAGATCCGTGATTTGTGCTTCCGTTTCGGCGATGCGTTTTTCGGTCTTCGCCAAATCCGCTTTTAAGGCTTTCAGAGATTCCGTGCGCAGACGCTCCCGCCGCTTTTCCTTATCGAGCTGCGTGCGTGTTTTGCCGCCCGACGCTTCTTCCGTGATTCCTGCGGCTTCCAGGCGCTTCTTCTCGATATAGTTGTCGTAATTGCCCAGATATTCACGAACACCGTCGGGATGCATTTCGATTACACGGTTTGCGATTCTGTTGATGAAATATCGGTCGTGCGATACGGTCAGAATCGTGCCGTCGAAATTTTGCAGCGCATCCTCCAATACCTCGCGGCTGTCCATATCCAAATGGTTTGTCGGTTCGTCCAAAAGAAGGAAATTGTCCTTGCGAAGCATCAGCTTTGCCAAAGCCACACGTCCCTTTTCGCCGCCCGACAGCGTTGCAATCTTTTGAAACACATCATCGCCGGTCAGCAAAAACAACGCCAGCACGCCGCGGACACGATCCGCCTCCAAGCGAGGAAAATCATCCCAAAGCTCATTGAGAACCTCTTTTTCGGGATGCAAACCCGACTGCTGCTGATCATAATAACCGACGTCTACATTCGAACCGAAGATTACACTGCCCGATTCAGGCGGAAGCTGTCCGAGCAATACACGCAGAAGCGTTGTCTTGCCGACGCCGTTCGGACCGATCAGCGCCACTCGATCTCCGGCACGAAGATGGAGATTGAAGTGTTCGAACAGCGTTCGCCCTTCAAAGCCTTTCGAAAGCTCTTTGGCAATCAGAACATCGTCGCCCGTTCGCCTGCGGGTTTCGAATGAGAAACGCACCTTTTGCTCCGAAACGGGTTTTTCCAACCGTTCCATCTTTTCCAATCGCTTTTCACGGCTTTCCGCCGCCTTGATGGATTTTTCACGGTTGTACATGCGGTAACGTGCGATAATTGCTTCCTGGCGCATGATTTCCGCTTGCTGCAGCTTGTATTCCTTCAGCTGGCGCTCGAGATTGGCTTCACGAAGCCGTGCAAAGCGATCGTAATTTCCTTCGTATTGCGTAAGACGGCGCATCGAAAGCTCGGCCATGCAGTCGCAAACCGAATTAAGGAAATATCGGTCGTGCGAAATCACCAGCACGGTGCCTTTGTACTTTTTCAGCGTTTCCTCCAGCCATTCAACGCTTGCGAGATCCAAATGGTTGGTCGGCTCGTCGAGCATCAGCAATTCGGGCTGTATCAGAAGCAGGCGCGCCAGACAAAGGCGCGTTTTTTCGCCGCCCGAAAGCAGATTCGCAGGCTGCGTTTCACGTCCTCGAGCGAAGCCCAAACCCGCCAAAACACCTTGAATGCGGCTGGGCCAGGAATAGCCGCCCGCATCTTCAAAACGGTCCATCAGGCGCGTGTAAGCGTGCGAAAGGCGTTCGAATTCAATGGGATCATCGTGCTTTTCTCCCATTTCGGCTTCCATTTCACGCAAACGTTTTTCCATTTCACGAACCGGTTCAAAAACACGTTCCAGTTCTTCCTGAATGGTCAGTTCGCTTTTAATGTCGGCATCTTGCGTCAATACGCCCACACGTGTTCCCTTCGCCATCGAAATCGTTCCGGAATCGGGCTCCATAGCTCCGGAAATCAGCTTGAACAATGTGGATTTTCCGCTTCCGTTTACGCCCACCAGCCCCATTCGGCTGCCCGATTGAAGCGTGAGATTTACATCCTTCAGGATGCTGTTCATCGCAAAGGATTTATTCACATTTTGCAGTGTCAAGAGTATCATAAATTATCCTCTTTCGTGTGCGGCGCATACACGCGCATACGCACACCGGTATCCTGAATCAGCGAGCCGCGCGGATAGAATAACGTGCGCCACACGCAATAAAGATCTCCGACCGAACCGGAGACATTTGCAATCTGAACGCTGTACAGCATCCAGAACCAGCCCTGCGGCAATGCGTGTTCCAACACGGCAATCACGATTCCCCAGGTAATCAACGGCGCCAAAGCAACAAAATTATGCTGTGCGACATTGAAATAAGCTCGGCTTCCCGCATAGGCATAACAAAGCTGAAATCCGTACTGTACTTTTTCTTTGGAAAACAAGCGCATCCAAAGTCCATGCACCAACTCATGAAGCGGAATATACGCAAACTGCATAGCAGCCAGAACGAAAAATGTCCACCAATGTTCGAGCATATAATGCCATGAATCGGCAATGGGGTGAAGAATCAGTCCAATCGCAATCATCAAAACGATTGTCCCAACGGAAAGCAGGCAGATGGTTATCATCTGCTTTCGATTTCGAACAAAATCAAGCGATTCAAACAGGCGATAGCCTGCGGGAAGGCGATTCATCGACATTCCCAGCGCCCGCTGGCGCCGCAGGGCAGTACTCCGCCTGCCGTTACGGGAAGAACGATTTCATCAGCCGTTACCTTGCCAGAATGCGAACGCCCGACGGTCATCGTAAGCATATTGTTCAATACCGCAGGCTGAAGACCCGTGGTATAGCTGTTAATCAGCATAAACAATGCGTTTTCGGAAAGCACCTTTTCGCAGGCACGAACCAGCCCGTACAGCTCGTTTTCGAGCTTCCAGACTTCGCCGCCCGGGCCTCGCCCGTAGCTGGGCGGATCCATCAGAATGCCTTCATAACTGTTGCCGCGGCGAGCTTCACGCTCCACGAATTTGATAGCGTCATCCACAATCCAGCGCACATGTGTTTCGTCAATACCGGCGAGCTTGCGGTTTTCACCTGCCCACTGCACCATGCCCTTTGCCGCATCCACATGGGTGACTTTCGCACCGGCGGCGGCGCAGGCCAGCGTTGCTCCGCCGGTATAGCCGAACAGATTCAACACACGAATCGGGCGGTTGGCTTTTCGAATCAATCCGCCCATCCAGTCCCAGTTGACTGCCTGTTCGGGGAAAAGTCCGGTGTGCTTGAAACCGGTAGGACGTACATAGAATTCCAATGCACCATATCGAACCGACCAGCGTTCAGGGAGCTTGCGGAAAAATTCCCATTCACCGCCGCCTTTTTGAGAACGGTGATAATAAGCGTGCGCCGTTTTCCAAATTTCGGGCCTTTGCTTCGGCCAAATCGTCTGCGGGTCGGGGCGGCGCAGAATCACATCGCGCCAGCGCTCCAGTTTTTCTCCGTCTCCGGTATCCAACACTTCATAATCCTTCCATTCGGAAGCAATCAGCATGATTTTCACCTCTTGAATTATTTTAACGTTTTATATTCTTGCGTTCGGCATTGAATTTCAGCAACGCTTCTTGTCCCTGTTGAGTGACCGGTTTAATCCACTTCAGCGAATACAAATGCCGATGCATCAAAGCGAAACGAATCGGTTCATCGATATAACAGCACGCAAACACCAGCAAAAACTGCAGATGTCGAAGCATACCGACATAATAGACGCAAGGAAGAACCAGAATGAACATGAATGTGATTTCGAGAATCGTTCCGAAAGCGGCATCTCCTGCGGCACGGAATGTATCGTTTTGAACCCAGTTGCTCATGCGGATGGTGGCGGCTACGGCGTAAATCATCAGCATTCCCGCACCGATGGACAGCGATTCGCCCGAAAGGCTCATTGCACGCAGAATCGGGCGATTTACGCAAACCAAGATTGCACAGATTGTGAAAATCAATCCCGCACACAGATAAACCAGGCGCTTTGCCCGTTTCTGGGCAAGGTCGGGATTCCCCGCACCGACTTCCTTGCCGACAAGAATGGAGGCGGCATTGGAAAAACCGGAGAAGAAACCGATTACCAAGCCTTCGAGCGTGCGGAAAACCGCCGTGGCCGCGATTGCTTCTTCGGATTGTCGGCCGAGAACCATATTGATCAGCATATTTCCGACGCCCATGGCGATTTCGTTTGCGAGAATCGGCGCGCATTTTCTGAAATAGCGATTGAGAAAATCCTTTCTCCAACGAAAATGACCGCGGAAGCTGAAAATATGCGGATGGCGAATGATGCGTGAAGCAATCACAATAACCAGCACATTCATAACGGCGGCGCAGACCGTGGCGATAGCCGCTCCCTGAATGCCGAGCGCAGGCATGCCCAAATGACCGCCGATCAAAACCCAGTTAAGAAAAATATTCGTTCCGACAGATACGATAGACGCATAAAGCGGAATGCGTACACGCTCCGTAGATCGAAGCAGTGCGCTCATTGCCATGGAATATACCTGGAACGGATATGCGAAGCCCACAATTCGCAGATATCGAACGCCGATTTCCCGAATCGAGGTTTTGTCTGTATAGATTCCCATAATCCATTCGGGAAAGAACAGTGCGGCAATGGCGAAAAGGAGCGAAACCGTCATCATGCACAGCAATGTAATGCCGTAAGAGCGCTTGATGCCGTCATCATCTTCGGCTCCGTAATACTGCGAGAAAAACAGCATTCCGCCGCCGACGAAGCCCCAATATCCGGAGAAAAGCAGCGATGCGAATTGAGCACACAATCCGACTGCTCCGACAGTCAGCTGTCCGAGTGGTGCAAGCATCATCGTGTCTACCATACTGCCGGTGGTCGTCAATAGATTCTGCAGCGCCACGGGAACGGCAATTACCGAAACCTGTTTAATAAACGTCTTCCAGGAAAAAGATTCTTTCCTTCTCATAATATCCCTCATTCGCTTTGATGCATACCAAACCAATGATATAATATAACATTTGAAGATAATCTGTCAAGATAACGATAATAAAAGATTGTTGCCAAACAGTTTTTGGAAAACCATACAACGGCGCGAAGAGTTCTGAATAACTTGCGAATCAGGTAGGATAGAATCTGTTTCCAAGTGCATGCTTACTTAAATTATACAAGACAGATATGT
>CAVHAH010000116.1:0-6579 GCA_963633785.1 bacterium | reverse complement strand
GCAGATAGCGCAAAAGGCACGCTCAGATTCGCCGCCGAATTAATCAGGGGATCCATAATGTTTTGCCCGAAAAAAGCAATCCTGTTGGAGAAGATAATCTCAACAGGATTGCTTTTTTATGTCTGATATTAGAATGCAGCTTTCACACATCCGTTTGAAGCGAATCGGCATCCTTGCGTGTCATCCAAATTGCCATTGCCGCGGCGAGCAGACCGCCGAACAGCTTGGTTATCAGGAGAGGCACGAGCATTTCGCTTTTAACGCTCAGTGTGAATCCGAGATGCGCCGCAAGTGCAGAGGCCGCACAAACGCTGAATGCGGCGATGATTGTCTTTCCCCGATCGTCTAAATCCTTCATTGTGGCCAATGCGGGCGTGATACTCACGAAACCAACCAGCAAAACCTCAAGCCTTGAATTCTTCATGCCGAGGCGTTGTCCCAAACGCTCCAGCGGTTTACAAAGCAGGCGTCTTAACAGTTCGGCGGCGGGAAGACTGCCCAGCATCACAACGCCGATTCCGGATACCGTTTGCATGGCATCTTCAATCGGCGAAAGCATGGGAATCAGCGTGATTCCCGAAATGGACTGTGCCGCCGCCAATGTCAATCCCACAACGGAGAGCATTCGAAGCAATGTCGCAAACACGGAAAAAATGCGAATGGATTGATTCTTGAAAAAATGAATTCCCACAATGACCAAAACGGAAAACAATATCACCGGAATGGTTTGAACCAGCAATTCCGCAAAGCGAATGCCACACGCCATACCTCCGACGAGCAGAGCAATCGGCATTGTTCCCAAACCAATCAGGATTCCCCTGTAAAAGCCGCTTGCATCGGTGTCCCGCAATATCCCCGCACCCAGCGGAATGGTATAGGTAACCGTGCATCCCAACGTGGACGCCACAAGAATTCCCGCATAATCGCCGATGGCTGTATTTTCCGCCAACGCACTTGCGGTTTGATAACCGCCCATGTCAATCGCCAGCAGACCGCCGAGCATCGACGCATCCAACCCCATCGCACGCCAAAGCGGTGCCAGCGTGTATTGAAGTGCGCTTGCGAAAAACGGCGTAAGACACAGCAATCCCACCATCGACAACGCCGTCGGTCCCAAAAGGTGAAAGCCCTCTTCGAAGCGTTCACCGAGGCCGAATCGATTGCCCAAAAGCGCATCCGCTCCGCCGATTAGTGCGCAAACCGCCAGTGTACACAGAATAATACGTTCCATCACGCTTCTCCCCGCATCACGGCTTCGATTTCTTCAATCGTGCGCGGAATTGCGGCGGAGAGGTTTTCACAGCCGCTCTCCGTAATCAGACAGTTGTCTTCCAAACGGAAACCGATTCCCCATTCTTCATGATAAACGCCGATATCCACGCAGAAAACCATGTTCGGAGCGAGAATTTCGGGACGCTTGACCATATCGTGTACATCATAACCGATATGATGCGCACCGCCGTGCCACATCACTTTTCCGATTTCCTCAACGCTTTGAATGGCACCCGCTTCAACCAGCCGTTCGGCATTGTATCTGCGAATGGTCGCATCCACATCCTCCATGCGCATTCCCGGACGAATAACAGAAAACATATAATTCGATGTCGCGAGCACGCATTCATACAGCAGTCGCTGACGTTCGGAGAATTTGCCGTTGCAGGGCCAGCCTCTCGAAACATCGGTAATCATGCAATCGTATTGCGCACCGACGTCATTCAGAATCATATCGCCATCCTGTGCCTGACCGGTATAGCTGTAATAGTGAATGCAGAAATTATTCTTGCCTGCGGAAATAATCGACGGGAATCCGGGGCCGTCCGGACTGTATTGCGACAGTGCGTAATCGAAATCCGCCTTATACTGATACTCGTACTTCCCCGGTCGGGATGCACGCATCATTGCCAAAATACCGTCGCGCGTGATATTCTCCGCCTTTCGCAGCGCATCGATTTCACAAGGCTGTTTAATCAGGCGCAGTGAACGGAGAATGTCCATGGCATCGCCGATTTGAAGAAACGCAAAATCCTTTTGAATCCACTTGAGCAAACGATGCGACGGGCGATCCGGCTGTTCGGATGTGAATCGATACAAATCCAGATAGATTTTCCCGTAATTTCCGCCGGAGGCCAGAGCGGTGAAATCACGCACGAACAAATCCACCGTTCTTACATCGCCGATTCCCGAGATTTCCTCGGCCTCTTTCGGCTTTACACGCGCCCCCGTCCAGCGTTCTTTCAGCATATCCGGCGGCAAGAGATACAGCTGTTCGCGAACACTTCCGTTCGCATCCTTCTGTGCAATCAACGCCGCGGATTTACACTTCAATCCTGTCAGATACACAAAATTCCGGTCTGCGAAAAAGGGAAAATATTCATCGCCCGTTTTCCAGATTTCATCGCCCGAAAAGACAACAAGCAGACTGCCTGCATCCATTTTGCGATACAGTCTTTCACGGTTTCCGATGTAATACGCTTTCTGCATAGAAAACACCTCTGTATGATTTATTCCTGTTCGTTTCGGTGAATGCGCTCGACCACCGAGCGGAATTTTTCGGGGATTTCCGTATCCTTCAAAACGCTTTCCGAGCCGAAATTCTGTGCGGTTTCGTAGTACCAGCACTTGTATTCGACCACGTCCAGCGTGCGTTGAAGTTCCTGCATTTTTTCGAGAATGCGTTTCTTTTGCGTGCGAAACATCTCAAGACGTTCATCGATGGTTGAATCTCCCTCGCGAACGCATTCGACATAACGCTGAATATCCCGAATGGGCATTCCCGCACTCTTCAGGCAGGAAATCATCTTCATCCATTGCAAATCGCTTTCGGAAAAGCTGCGAATGCCGCCCGAAGTCCGTCCGACATCGGGAAGCAAACCTTCTTTATCATAATAGCGAATCGCAGACGGCGCAACATTCAGCATTTTCGCAATTTCACTGATTGAATACGACATTTTCCCCTCCGACTCTTGACATAAAGTGCACTTTAAGTTGTAGAATGATTCTATTGTAACAGATTCACGGCTTTGGGTCAAGCCGTGAATCGATGCAGCATTCAAATTAAGAAGGAGGATTTGCGAATGTTTTACAATGCATTTCAGGGAATACAGCTTTCCGCATTGGGAATGGGCTGTATGCGATTGCCGCATTCGGAGGACTACAACGATATCGACAAGCCTGCGGTGAAGGAAATGGTGGCCTACGCCATGCAGCACGGTATCAATTATTACGATACCGCCTGGGGTTATCACAACGGTCATTCCGAAACGGTCATGGGTGAGGTCCTTTCGGAATATCCGCGCGAAAGCTTCTATTTGGCTACAAAATTCCCGGGATACGATCTCAACAACATTCCTCATGTTCGCGAAATCTTTGAATCTCAGCTGGTCAAGTGCAAGGTGGAGTACTTTGACTTCTATCTGTTCCATAATGTATGCGAAATGAATATCGACGCCTATCTGGACAAGAAATACGGCATTTTCGATTATCTCATGGAGCAAAAAAAGAACGGACGAATCCGTCATCTGGGATTCTCCGCACATGGAAATTTGGAAACGATGCAGCGTTTCCTGGACGCCTACGGCGAATACATGGAATTCTGTCAGATTCAGCTGAACTGGTTGGATTGGGATTTTCAGAACGCCAAAGCAAAGGTTGAATTGTTGAATCAACACAATATTCCCGTTTGGGTAATGGAGCCTCTGCGCGGCGGTCACCTTTGCAAATTGCCTTCGGAATATGAGGAAACTCTGAATGCATTGCATCCGAATCGCACCATGGCGGAATGGGCATTCCGTTTCCTGCAGAGCCTTTCGGGAATTACGGTCACGCTTTCCGGTATGTCCGATTTCGAACAGCTTCGGCAGAACATCGCAACCTATGAAGCCCGTGAACCGCTTACCGAAAAGGAAATGTCTGCGCTTTTGGAAATTGCCAAGCGAATGACTTCCAAAAATACGCTTCCCTGCACAGGATGCCGCTATTGCACCACACATTGTCCGCAGGGACTGAATATCCCGTGGCTGATTGAATTGTACAATGAACACACTTATTCGGGCGGAGGATTCCTTGCGCCGATGGCATTGAGTGCGTTGGATGAAAACCAGAAGCCGTCTGCCTGCCTCGGTTGCCGTTCTTGCGAAGCGGTATGCCCACAAAACATCAAAATCAGCGAAATGATGTCCGATTTTTCCGAAAAACTGAAGCAGTAATCACAATTCAATACAAAACCGCGGAATGTCTCGATGGCATTCCGCGGTTCGATTGTTTATACGTGCAAAGAATAGTTCGGTGCTTCCTTGGTGATGTTAATGTCATGCGGATGGCTTTCAATCAGACCCGCAGAGGTGATGCGGATGAATTCTCCGCGCTCACGCAGTGCCTGAATGCTTTCCGTTCCGCAATAGCCCATGCTGGAACGCAGGCCACCGATGAGCTGGAACACGGTATCCGCCAGCGGTCCCTTGTAGGGAACACGTCCTTCAACGCCTTCGGGAACCAGCTTCTTCTGGCCTTCCTGGAAATAGCGATCCTTACTGCCTTCCGCCATTGCCGCCAGCGAGCCCATGCCGCGATAAACCTTGTAGGAACGTCCCTGGTAAATTTCCGTTGCTCCGGGGCTTTCCTCCGTACCGGCGAAGAGGCTGCCCATCATAACCGCACTTGCGCCGGCTGCGATGGCCTTGGGAATGTCGCCGGAATACTTGATACCGCCGTCTGCGATAATCGTTTTGCCCAGCTTATCCGCCACTTCCGCACAATCCATGATGGCGGTAATCTGCGGAACGCCGATACCCGCAACCACTCGTGTGGTGCAGATGGAGCCGGGGCCGATACCGACCTTTACGACATCCGCACCGGCTTCAATCAGTGCCTGCGTTGCGGGGCCCGTTGCAACATTGCCGGCGATAATCGTCAAATCCGGATAAGCCGTGCGAATCTGCTCAACCATCTTCAACACGCCTGCGGAATGGCCGTGTGCGGTATCCAAACCGATGCAGTCCACCTGTGCCTCAACCAGCGCCGCCACGCGCTCCATGGTATCATGCGTTACGCCGACCGCCGCGCCGCAAAGCAAACGTCCGCGTTCGTCGCGTGCGGAATTCGGATATTTCGTGCTCTTTTGAATATCTTTAATGGTAATCAAGCCGCGAAGATTGAAATTCTCGTCTACCAGCGGGAGTTTTTCAATGCGGTGCTTGGCAAGAATGGCCTTTGCGGTGTCCAGATCCGTGCCGACAGGCGCAGTAATCAGGCGATCCTTGGTCATTACATTGGCAATGGGCTGATCGTAATCGGTTTCAAAGCGAAGGTCACGGTTGGTCAGAATACCCACAAGCTTGCCGTTTTGGGTAATCGGCACGCCGGAAATACGGTAGCGAGCCATCAACTCCTGCGCATCGCGCACCTTGTGTTCGGGAGAAAGATGGAACGGGTCTGTGATAACACCGTTTTCACTTCTCTTTACCTTATCCACCATCGCCGCCTGTGCTTCAATGGACATATTCTTATGAATAATGCCCAGTCCGCCTTCACGGGCAATGGCAATCGCCATTTTATTATCCGTGACTGTATCCATAGCGGCACTGAGCATCGGGATATTCAGCCGCAGATTCTTTGCAAGCTGAACCGTCAAATCCACTTCTCGGGGCAATACATTGCTTTTCTGAGGAATGAGCAGCACATCGTCGAACGTAAGACCTTCGCGAATAATCGCCAACGCAAACACACCCTTTCTGATTGTACTGATTTTTATATTATCAAATGTCTTTGTACATTGCAAGCAATTCCCGTTAAAGTTCATCGCATTTTCTCGTGCAAATCCTTTTCATTTTTGCGCTTGCCTGAATCACAAACAAGTCGAGAACACACCTATAATTTTATGCAACTCGCATGAATTTTGAATATAATATTGACAATGTTCACTGAATTGAGTATAATTGAATCATAGAAGAGGTTCTACGTCTTAATCCTGAAGGGAGCGATCTGATGAATACGAAAATTAGGCGATGCATGATTTCTGATATTCATGGCATTTATGAACTTTGTAAAGAAGAACTGGGCTATGACTTTTCCGAAGATCAGGTTGCACAAAATGTGCGGCGATTGATTGTATCCCGCGAAAATATGCTGCTGGTTGCAGTGGATTCAGAAGAAAAGGTCGTCGGATTCATTCATGCAAACAATCATGAGCCGGTCTATGCGCCGCCCATGAAGGACATCGTTGCCATTGCCATTGCGCCGGAATACCGCCACCACGGTCTGGGCAGCAAGCTGCTGAATGCCGTAGAGGAGTGGGCACGCGCAACCGGCGCCAAAGGCGTTCGCGCCAACAGCGATGTTCGCCAGAAAAACGCACTGGCCTTCTACAAATCGCTCGGATATGAATACATCCGTTCCATCTACAACGTTCGCAAAATGTTCTAAACAAAATTTCAGCCGCTTCGACATTGCATCGAGGCGGCTGTTTTTATTGTTGTTCGATCAGCTTCTGCAATTCATCCCATGCGGTTTGCAACTGGTTGTCCGTGCTCGGATCCGGTTCAATCGAGTTGATGACGGCACTTTCATCCAGTTCCACCACCA
>CAVHAH010000115.1:0-6817 GCA_963633785.1 bacterium | reverse complement strand
GCTCAGCGCGGCTTCGTTGTTTGCATCCACCGCAAGCGTGAGCTGGGTATAACTCGACACCTTCATAAAAAGGGTCATGATTCGGCGAAGATCGTTCACCAAACCGCAAAGCGCATCCGCATTGCACGGAAGGGTGAATGCGGCGATTTTCCGAGCGGCGGAATCGATTTCGGATTGCGCCAGTTCGGCGTCACGGCGAAGTGCAGGGTCATCAAAAGAAGCGTAGAGCTTACCGAGATCCCAATTCATGGTTTGTTCCTCCTCATTGTTCGTTGTTTTGATTATAATCGATTTTGAATCCGAATTCAATCGTTCATCAGATTTTCGGCGATTTCACGATAGATGCGCAGGGCGGAGGGGAAGGCGAGCCCTTCCGTTGAATCCACGCATTGAAAGCCTTCGCCCGCACGGTCGGCGGAAAAGAGAAATCCGTTCATTCGCCAAATCAGATGGGTGAATACGTGTTTGGCGGGCGGAAGCGATTGCACAAATGTCGGGTTTTGAAAGCCCTGCGCACGCAGATATTCGGCGGCTTCTTCGCAAGAGTGAATGTCTTTTGCGGCGGCGAATTCATACAATCCGCCGAGCAGACCTTTTTCGTTTCGCCGATGCACGCAAATTCGGGAACCGACCCGCACAATCAGAATCGCCCAATGCTCTTCCCGCTTGGCAACGGGCGGGAGCTTTTTGGGATAATCCTCCGGGTTTCCGTCCGAAAAGGCTTGGCAGTATTCGCAAACGGGACAACTTGCGCATTTCGGCGTTCTCGGCGTGCAAATGCCCGCCCCGAGATCCATCAACGCCTGATTGTAATCGCCGGGGCGGGTTGTGCTGAGATAGGTTTGCGCAATGTCTTTCAAATCAAAAGGCGTTTTCAGCGGTTGTGAATAGGCGGTGATTCTGGAAAGAACGCGCGCCTGATTTCCATCGAGTGCGGGAACGCATTCTCCGTAGGCGATGGAAGCGATGGCGTTGGCCGCATAAGGACCGATGCCCGGAAGCGTTTGAAGCGATTTTGAATCCTTCGGGAAACAATCGTTCATTTGCGAATGCACCAGCTTCGCCGCCGCATGGAGATTTCGGGCGCGGGAATAATAGCCCAGTCCCTCCCAGAGCTTGAGCACATAATCCGTTTGCGCCTGTGCAAGCGAAGCGACATCTTTGAATGCATTCAGAAAGCGTTTATAATAGGAAATCACCGTTTCCGTGCGGGTTTGTTGAAGCATGATTTCGGAAAGCCAAATGCGGTACGGATCGGTTTCACCCCGCCAGGGAAGGGTGCGGCGGTTTGAATCGTACCATTGCAGGAGCGTTTCGGAAAAGTCGTTCATGAGATTCCTTTCAGAAAACCCCGCCCGCTGTTTGATGCGGACGGGGTGAAATGTTATTCGCTGATCATTGTGGCGATGCCGGTATAATCCATAACGGATTGAATCTGTGAAAGCACACGGCTCATATACTCGTATTCGGTGTTGTCCATTCCTGCGGGAATGCGGGGATCCGTTTCGGAAACATACTGCGCAATGGGCACCACACGGTATTGATAGACGGGCGATTCCGTGGTCGAACGGTCGGTGTCGGCATATCTCCAGATATAGGTGGGAACGTAGCACGGACTTTCGATGGCGAACGATCCGTCGGTCTGTTCCTGAATGGTGAATTGGAAGATGATGCCGCTGTCGAAATACTGCGTGCGCTGATTGGAGAGCATATTGCCCGTGGCGCAGAGCACCAGCGTGCTGTGTTCGCCGTCAGACGAGTTCAACCAACCGATGGGCTGCACGGTGTGCGGATTGTAACCGATGATTACATCCACCTTCAATTCCGCGAGCATCATTGCGATGGTCTGCTGGCTTTCCGTTGCGTTGCGGTTGAGCATTTCGCCCCAGCTGACGTATGCGATAATCACGTCCGCACCTGCGGAGCGCAGATTTTCAACGTCCGTTTGCGGATTGCTGTTTGAAGTCGTGTTCACGGCGTATTGCTGTGCGGAAGCATCGAGCTTGGATTCGTTTCCGTTTACGCTTTCCGTGTAGGCGAGGAAACCGACCTTGATGCCGTTGATTTCTTTAATAACGGGCGTATCGCGCTCTTCCTGAGAAGCGGCGGCGCCGATATAATCCATGCCTGCGGCGGTGATGTTCGACATGGTTGCCGTTAATTCCGCCTGCGTGCCGTCGAGAATGTGATCGTTGGCGAGGGTGAGCATATCCACGCCGCAATCCTTGAGCGCCGTGAGAAGCGAGGAGGGAGTGCACAGCGTTGTGCCGCTTCCGGAAACCGCGGAAACATCGCCCAGCGTGCCTTCGACATCCGCCACCGTGTAATCCGCATTTCCGATGCTGTCGGAAATCATTTCAAACATCGGCGAGAAATCAAACGTCTGCGTTTCGCTGTCCAATGCGGAAGTCAGAAGATCCGTTTCGATTGCGATTTCGCCCAGAGAGCGAATCGTTGCGGAACGCTGACCGGGAATCGGAGTGGATGTTGCCTCGGGCGTCGGTTCAACCGTTACTTCGGGAGTGGCGGTGACTTGCGGAACGGGCGTCGAGTCGTCAACCGGCGTGGGCGCAACTGTCGGAACCGGTGTGGCTTGCGAAACCGTATTCCGCACATCCGCCGCAGGCGACTGCAGAACGAATGCCGCAACCAGTGCAATCACAACCACCAGAACGGCCAGCGCGCCGATACCCAGCGGCGTAATCAGAACAGAACCGATTTCTATGCCCTTTTTATTTGTCCGCTTCGACATTTCGAAAACCTCCATGCGTATTAACGCAATACTCTTTTTTCTGATTATATCATATGCGTGCGCGCGATTCAACGCCTATTTCGCAGAAATCAAAAGTTTTTCAAAATTATTTCAAATATTAAGAAATGTTACGTTGAGTGAAACAATATTGTATTTATAATGCAAAAAAGACTACTTTTCTTCTAATTATGTGGTTGACATGCAGGGCGAAAATGATGTATGCTTGTAGTGGTATCTTATATGATGAAAAAGTATGAGAATGCGAACCGAACGGCGCGCAGCGAATGGGCGCAGCTGAAAGGGATGGGAAATATGGCATTACATGAACTCGGAAAATTGAAAATCGGCTTCCGTGACGGCGGATTTGAATTCGGCTGGGGCGATAAGGCGCTGCAGCGTTTGAATCTGCGCAAAAAGACGGAATCGGTTGAAAACGATTATGATGATTATCAGGAGAGCGGTGAGGGCATCGACAGCACCTACACCGGTCGTTTTGCGGCGGCGCAGGACGATGTCTCCGATGATTACGCCGATTACGATGACAACGCCGATTACGCAGAGGATTCGTATGAAGACGAACAGTATGCAGACGATGATCGCTACGAAGAGGACGACCGTTATGCCGACAACGGGCAGTATGAAGAAGATTACGCCCCGGACGATCGTTATGCCGATGACGAACAGTATTACGACCGCTACGCTTCGGACGATCAATACGATGACGGCTACGCAGACGATCGCTATGCGGAGGATGATTCGTATAACGATGACGGTTATGCGGATGACGATTCGTACAATGATGACGGCTATGCCGATGACGATTCGTACAACGACGACGGCTACGCCGATGACGATGAATATGCATCCGAAGACGATGAAAACCGTTTCGGCGATGTTGATGACGATTACGGCTATGAATATCCCGCCAATTTCTTGGGAACGGTGCTTCGGTTCATGGATGAAACCGACTGGCTGACCTATGTTTTGCTGGTTCTGCTCCCGCCGGTGGGCATTTGGCTGCTGTGGCGGCGTCAGAAGTATGAGCTGAATACCCGTTATATCGCATCGGGCGTATCGGGATTGTGGTTTATCGTGATTCTGATTTGGCTGGGCTTGAAGATTTTCTCCCCTGTGGACGTTCAGTCTCAGCCGAATGTAACGCTGCCGTCGCCGTCGCCGACGGTTGAAGCAACGGTTTCCGCAGATCCCACCATTGCGGCGGATGCAACGATTGCGCCGAGCGCATCGGCAACGGTCGAACCGGCCGCCACGCCGATCGGCGGAAGCAGTTCCGAGAAGACGACCACCGATTTGGTATGGCTTTCGGCAACGGGAATGTACTATCATACCGACAAGGATTGTTCGCTGATTGATTCCAGCGAGGTTGTCAGCCAGACCACTCTGGAAACCGCCACAAGCCGCGGAAAGTACGCCTGCCCCGAATGCTATAATCTCGAAATCTTCTATGCGACATCGGGCGGCAAGTGGTATCACAAGGACAAGACCTGTTCGCAGATGACCGATCCGCAGGTGTATTCCAAAGAAGCGGCGGAAGCCACGGGACATACCGCATGCCCGACCTGCAACGGCGGCGTTGTGGAAACGACCACTGCACCGACGACCTCGGGCGGCGTATTCATTACGTCGGATACAACGGATAAGAGCGGCATCAACGTTTGGGCGAATCCGAGCGGAAAGTATTACCATGTGACCAGCACCTGCTCGAACATGAAGGATGCGCAGAATATTTCGCTGGCAACGGCGCTGTATTACGGCAAAACCGCATGCCCGACCTGCTGTGCGGCTTCCGGAACAATCGTATATTGCCATGAGAACGGCACTTATTATCACAGAGAATCCACCTGTTCCGAAACGAAGATGAAGAACGGAACGGCTGTAACGCTTGCGGAAGCGCTGGTTCTCGGAAAGAGTGCGTGCCCGAGCTGCCTGGGAAGCACGGCTGATCCCGGAACGAATTCCAATCAGAGCGGCGATACCGACAGCAATGAATACTATGTATACGCCAATCCGAACGGAAAGTATTATCACACCCGCAGCTCTTGCGGAAGCATGACCAGCGCAGAACGTGTTACGCTGAAATCGATGATCGAGGAAGGCCGCGAACCCTGCCCCGATTGCGCATCCGGTGCAAGCATGACGGTTTACGCACAGTCGGGCGGCAGATATTACCACTCCTACGCAACCTGCAGCGGCATGACGAATGCACAGCAGGGAACGCTTGCGAGCGCATTGGCCTACGGATTGCAGCGCTGCACGAAGTGCTGGGGAACCAATGAAAGCAACGGCAACAACGGCAACGAAAGCAACGGCAATCAGGGCAATGACGGCGAAGAAGTAACGCAGACCGAAAATCTCACCCCCTTTAACGCAACGGCGGACAACGTAATGGTTTGGGCGCGCGCAGACGGCTCGTATTATCATACGAAGAAAAACTGCGGAACTTTGACGGATCCGAGCTATATTTCCCTGCGTGTTGCGGTGAATGCGGGCAAACAGCCCTGCCCGAACTGCGCATCTGCGGCAACACAGATGGTCTTCTCCACGGAAGACGGCAAGAATTATCACACCATTGCGGACTGCCGCGGTATGAAGAATGCCGATCGCCGCACGCTTGCCGAAGCGATGATGCTCGGTCAGACCGCATGCGAGGTTTGCATCAATCTGAAGGTAGAGGATCAGGAAGGCGATCCGGGAGAGGGCAACGACGGATACGATGTTGAATTGACGCCTGTGGGCAATCTGACGGTCGGCACATCGGGCATCGATGTATACGCATCGCCTTCGGACGATCACTTCCATCTGAATCGCTCCTGCTCGAATGCCACGGCATCGCTTTCACACGTTGCGCTTGAAACTGCGCTGAATTACGGAAGAACGCCGTGCAGCCGCTGTGCAAGTGCGGCGGGAACCACGGTGTATGCCACGGCGAACGGAAAGTATTATCACGCATCTTCCTCCTGCGCAGGCGGCGGTGCATCGAAGGGAACGCTGGCGCTGGCGGTTGCGATGGGATTCAAACCGTGCCCGTATTGCGTGCTCAACACGAACTATGTGGATGAGGTTGACGGCGTATCCGGCGTGAAGGTGTATGCGAGTGCGAGCGACAGTCATTATCACCTGAGTGCTTCGCATGCGGGTGAGAGCGCGCAGTATGTTACGCTGGAAACGGCAAGAAAATACAACAAGACGGCTTGCGATGATTGCGCCGCTATCGGCAATGTCAAGGTATATGCCGCACCGAACAATCCGTATTATCATGTAAGCGAATCCTGTGCGGGCAGCGGCGCCGTGTCGGGCACCTATGATGATGCGCTGATTGCCGGATTGAAGCCGTGTCCGTATTGCATCGGCGGGCAGAGTCAGGCGACACCTGTTCCGACTTCCCAGCCCGATACCGAATACGATGCGCCGGCGGAAACAACGGTTTATGTCGACATGAATTCGGACCAGTATTATTATCATCGGAGCAGCTCCTGTTCCGGCATGGGCATGACGGGCGGCACGGGCGTTACACTGGAATTCGTGAAGGATCTCGGATATTCACGCTGTCCGTTCTGCAATCCCGCATCGGGAATCAGTGAATAAAAATGTACTACGAGCCTTATAAAAAACACAGGCGCAAAAGACGCAAACGGCATCATCCATTACGAGCACTGTTTAAGTTGTTGGTATGGTTGGTGCTATTTGCGGTAGTTGCGTGTGTCGGATTGTATTTTCTTCCCGTTTCGATATTTGCGGTAGATCCCGAAGAGGATTTGAATGTGAATACCGCCCTTTCGAGCACACCGTGCAACGTGTTGATTCTGGGCGTGGACAAATTGAACGACGGGCGCCAGCGAAGCGATACGATGATTATCGCCTCCATTGATTCAACCGGCGTGAAGCTCACTTCGATTCAGCGCGATTTGAAAGTGCCGATTGAGGGGCATAAGGATAATAAAATCAATGCGGCGTATGCGTATGGCGGCGCGGAACTGGCGATGAAGACGGTCAATCAGGTGTTTGAAATGAACATCACGAAATATGTGGTGGTGGATTTCACAT
>CAVHAH010000114.1:0-6901 GCA_963633785.1 bacterium | reverse complement strand
GATTCGGTCCTGTAGTGTGAGGTGCTTGTTCTTTTTTTTCTTTGTTCATTGTCCGGAAACTCTTTTCCGGGATTTGATGCTACCACATTTTGCTTCCGAGACTAACTGCAACTTTCTCTGCCGCTGTGGCATTTACTTTGGGAATTTACTGACAATCGGAAAGGAGTGCTTGACAGTGCCGAGGGTTTGGAATATAATTAAATCATTCTTATAATGGAGGCATGTGGCATGAATAAACAAATCCGTCTGGATGTTAATCCGATGATGGCTGAATATGTGGGCTCTCACGGCATTACCCGTGAAGAACTGAATGCGAAGGTTCCTGCAATGAAGCAGGCTTATGCGGCGGTGGAGGCCGGTCGCGGCAAGGATATGCAGGGCTGGATGGATCTGCCCTATAATCAGGATGCGATTGTTACCGAAATCGAAAAGACCGCAAAGGAAATTCGCAGCGAATTTGAAACGTTTGTCGTTCTGGGCATCGGCGGAAGCGCCCTCGGTCCGGCGGCGGTTCAAGCGGCTTTGAATCACCTTCACTACAATGAGTTGCCTGCCGAAAAGCGCAATGGTCCGCGCCTTTATATCGAGGACAACATCGACCCCGAGCGTATGGCGGCGTTGCTGGATGTAATCGATCTGAAAAAGACCTGCTTTAACGTGATTACGAAGTCCGGCGGAACCGCGGAAACGATGAGCCAGTATCTGATTGTAACCGAAGCACTCAAGAGCGCCTGCGGCGATGATTGGAAGAAGCATATTCTGATTACCACCAGCGAAAGCAAGGGCTTCCTGATTAAAATCGCAAAGCGTGAAGGATTCAAGACCTTCTTCATTCCCGATGGCGTTGGCGGAAGATTCTCCGAATTGTGCCCCGTCGGTCTGATTGCCGCTGCGGTTTGCAACATCGATATCCGCGCATTGCTCGATGGCGCTCGTGATATGGACGTGCGCTGCAAGACCGATGATGTGTTTGCCAACCCCGCGCTGCTGGATGCCGGTTTGATGATGCTGGCGTTTGACAAGGGCGCAAATATGTCCGTGATGATGCCGTATGCCGACAGCTTGAAGCTGATGGCTGACTGGTATGCTCAGTTGTGGGCGGAATCCCTCGGCAAGAACGTGACGCTCGACGGCAAGCCCTGCCATGCGGGTCAGACCCCGATTAAGACTTTGGGCGTAACCGATCAGCATTCTCAGCTGCAGCTTTACACCGAAGGCCCGTTTGATAAGGTCATTACGTTCCTGAAAGTGAAGGATTTCCGTGCAACGACCAACATTCCGCACGGCTGTGATGACATTCCCACGATTGCCTTCCTGGGCGGCAAGAGCCACAATCAGCTTATCGAAGCGGAGCGTCAGGGAACGGAATACGCACTGTTCAAGGCAGAGCGTATGTGCCAGATTATCGAACTGCCCGAAGTAAGCGCTTATACCATCGGCCAGCTGCTGTACTTCTTCGAACTGGTTACCGCATATGCAGGTGCGCTTTTGAATATCAACACGTTCAATCAGCCCGGCGTTGAGGAATCCAAGATTGCCGCTTATGCGGTTATGGGCTATGATTCCGAAGTGCATACCGCAAAGCGCGAGGAAATGAAGAATCGCCCCGCACGTTCCGAAGAATACATCCTGTAATGAAAGCATTTAGAGGTCGCCGCACACATCCTGCGGCGGCCTTTTTTCACAGATTGGGAAAAATTACTTTGCGAAATTTGACGGTACGGATTTATTCTGTTACGTTCTCCGCAACTGCTTGACATGATACACACACATCCTTAATTTGACGTTTTTGATTTTTAGGCGTATACTATGCATTGGTTAGATGAGGTGATGTTTTACGATTCCGATTGGGATTCGGTGTGATTTGTCGCATGTACCGGAAATCGCGCGTGCGGGGTTTGATTATCTTGAATTGTCGCTGAGCGAGATTACGGCGTTGCGCACGGAAGAATTTAATGAACTTCGTGAGTATTTACACGAGATGGAAATACAAACTCCGGTTTTCAGCGATATGCTGCCGGAGGGTATTCGGGTTACGGGAAATGACGTGAATGCGCGAAGTCAGCATGAATACTTGCAAACGGTCTTTGAACGTGCAAAAGCGCTTGGTGCACAGACGTTGGTGTTCGATGCCGAAAAAGCGCGGAATGTTCCGAACGGTTTTGATTTTTCAACCGCACGCAGACAGCTGGGCAATTTCATGAGAATTCTGCAGGGACATGCCGCAGATGCGAAGTTGAATGTAGCGGTGCGAAATTACCGCTTGGCGGAATGCAATCTGATTAACACGGTTTCGGAGGCGGCGCTCTTGCCTGCGCTTTTGATGCTCGACAGAATCGGCGTGGCGGCGGATACGGTACAAATGGAGCTCTCTTCGGAATCGTTGGATGCGATGCAGCGTGCGGGCGGTGCACTTATGCACGTTTATGTCGGCAACGCACTCACTCGAAGACTTCCGCAAGCGGGAGACGGGGAGGATTATCCGCGTATATTCGAAATTCTGAAAGCGCAAGATTATAGCGGATGCATCAGTTGCGTTAGTCGGAATGAATTTTCTTTTTGCGAAGCTGTGGAGGCGCGCAATGCGCTGAAGGAGGCGTATTCTCTTTGAATATAGTAATCGTAGGCAATGGCAAGGTCGGTTATACGCTTGCACAGTACCTGACCAAGGACGGACACGACATCACGCTGATTGATAAAAACGAGCGTGCGCTTTCCCGTGCTACGGAAACGCTCGATGTGCGTGGAATTCGAGGCAATGGCGCCAATGTGAAAACGTTGCTGGAAGCCGACATCGAACAGGCGGACATCATTATCGCGGTCACAGGAAGCGATGAATTGAATATGGTGTGCTGTCTGGCGGCCAAACAGCTCGGCGCAAAGTATTCCATTGCCCGCATTCGCGATCCGGAATATACCGAAAGCCTGATTATGCTGCAGAACAAGCTGGATATCGACCAGGTCATCAACCCCGAACGCGCGACTGCGCAGGAGATTTCGAGACTGTTGCGCTTCCCGTTTGCAATCAATATCGAATCGTTTGCACACGGACGTGTGGAGATGGTCGAATTCCGCGTGGATGCCGCAGATCCGATTCTTCAGATGCCCGTATCCAAACTGCACAATCATTATCCGTCGATTCAGTTTACCGCCGTTCAGCGTGCAGGCGAGGCGTTTGTGCCCAACGGCGACTTTGAATTTCTCCCCGGAGATCGCCTTTATGCAACGGGAGATCGTGAATCGATTACGAAATTTTTCAAACATCTGGGCAAGAATACGCAGCGCCTGAAATCCGCACTGTTAATCGGCGGCGGACACATTTCCTATTACCTTGCGAAAATCATTGCGGGAATGGGCGTTCGCCTGCGCATGATCGAGATTGACGAAGCCAAGTGCAAGCGTTTGAGCGATGAATTGGACGGCTGCACGATTATCTGCGCAGACGGCACGGATCAAGAGGTGCTGGACAGCGAAGAGGTAGGCGAGTGCGGTGCGCTGATTTGCCTGACAGACCGAGATGAGGAAAACATCATTGCGGGAATGTACGGCGCACGAAAGGGTGCGAAAAAGGTCATCGTAAAGGTCAATCGCCTGAATACGCTGGAGGTTATGGAGGATTTGGGCATTGAATCCGTGGTCAGCCCGAAGCTCACGACTGCGAATGCCATTCTTCGTTCCGTGCGTGCGTTGAACAATTCGCAGGATTCCGTGGTGGAAAAGGTTTACGGAATGCTCGGCGGAAAAATCGAGGCCTATGAATTCACGGCCCTTGAGGGTGCGGGATACCTGGACATTCCGCTGCGTGATCTCGGTATCAAGCCCGGAATACTGGTATCTGTTCTGGTGCGCAACCGCCGCAATATCATCCCGTTCGGCTCGGACCACATCGAAGCGGGGGATACGGTGATTCTGACTGCGAAAGCAGGAACGGTAATCAATCTGGAGGACGCATTTACTAAAGCGGTGCATAAAGAATGAATAAACGATTGACTTTTCGAACCATCGGCATGGTGCTGCTCGTTGAAAGCGTGCTGATGCTGGTTCCGTTTGTGGTTTCTCTGATTTGTGCAAGCGGTGATTCCGTTGCTTTGCTGGTTTCGGCATTGCTTACAGCGAGCGTCGGCGGATGCATGACGCTTCTTCGGCCGCACAATGACAATCTTCGTGCACGAGAGGGATTCGCAATCGTGGCGTTGAGCTGGATATTCGTATCCTTCTTCGGAGCGATTCCGTTTGTGATTGACGGTTGTATTCCTTCGCCGGTGGATGCTTATTTTGAGATTGTATCGGGTTTTACAACCACGGGCGCAACCATCCTGACGGATGTGGAGAGCATTCCGAAAGGGTTGCTGTTCTGGCGCAGTTTCACGCATTGGGCCGGCGGCATGGGCGTATTGGTGCTTACGTTGGCCATCATGCCCAAAATCGGCGCGCGGTCTATCAATCTGATGCGGGCCGAATCTCCCGGACCGTCTGTGGATAAGCTGGTGCCGCGCGTCAGTCAGTATGCGAAAATTCTTTATCGATTGTATATCGGTCTTTCGCTGGCGATGCTTTGCTGCTTGCTTTGCACGGGCATGAATCTCTACGATTCGCTTATCAACGTGTTCGGTACAGCCGGAACGGGCGGATTTTCCAACTACAATCTGAGCATCAGCGCTTTCGAGAATCCCGCAGTGGAAATAATCATTGCGATATTTATGGCGCTGTTCGGGGTGAATTTCTCGATTTACTATTTTATTCTGCATAAGAACTGGAAGTCGGTTTGGCAAAACAGCGAACTGAAGGTTTATCTTACGCTGCTGCTCGGTTCAAGCGTGATTATCGCCTGCAACATTTTGCCGCAATACGGCGGGAAATTTTTCCATGCGCTGCGCTACAGCTTCTTTCAGGTTTCCTCGGTGCTTACATCCACAGGTTTCGCAACGACGGATTTTAACCTTTGGCCGCAGTTGAGCAGAACGCTTCTGGTTGGACTGATGCTCTGCGGCGCATGTGCGGGTTCTACCGGCGGCGGCATCAAGGTGATTCGCTTTCAGCTGCTGTTTAAGGGAATGCAGAATGAAATTCGCAGAACCATTCACCCGAAATCCGTGAATACCGTTAAATTGGACGGTCACAGCGTGAGCGACAGCACCGTTAGCGGCGTCTATACGTTTTTCTTTGCGTATGTGCTGCTTCTGATTTTTTCGGTGCTCATTATCTCGCTTGACGGATTCAGCCTGGAAACGAATTTGACAAGTGTGATTACGACCCTGTCCAATATCGGTCCCGGATTGGATATGGTCGGCCCGCGCGGAAACTTCTCGGCATTTTCGGATTTAAGCAAACTGGTGCTTTCGTTCGATATGCTGGCAGGTCGTTTGGAAATCTTCCCGATTCTGATGCTGATTATGCCTTCCGCATGGCGGCATACCAATTAAAAGAATGTTGAAGAATAAGAGAATCGCTCCGTTGTTTCTGTTCATGTCTGCGCTGCTGTGGAGTTTGGGCGGCATATTCACCAAGAGCGTGGCTTGGAACGGGGTTTGCCTGGCAACACTGCGTGGTTTGATTGCCGTTGTGGTGTCGGGAATTATGGTTCGCGGCCGTAAAATCCGCCTGAATTGCGCCAAAATACTTGCGGGCATCTGCTATTTTGCCCAGGGCGTATTGTTTATGTCCGCCAACAAATATACCACCTCTGCCAATGCCACCGTGTTGCAGAATACATCTCCCTTGTATATTATTCTGTTCAATGCGATTATTTCAAAGAAAAAACCGAGCAGAGCGGAAAGCATCACTTGTGTATGTCTGATTACGGGCGTTTCGCTGGCATTCATGGGAAATCTCGGCGGCGGCGGTGTTCGGGGCAACATCATGGCACTTCTGTCGGCGATATTCTATGCGGGCGTATTCTTTCTCAGCAAGGATGAAAACGCCGATCCGCTTGAATCGCTTTTTATCGGCAATCTCTGCTATCTCGTGTTTGTTCCCGTGTTATTTGCGAATCAGACCGTTCGCAACACGATGCCGTCCGAATGGGTTTTCCTTCTGGTTTTTGCATCGCTCACGGGAATCTGCGCATGGCTTTGTTTCACGGCGGGCATTCGCCACACCTCTGCATTGCAGGCAAGTTTCATTACAATGGCCGAGCCGGTGATGGCGCCGATTTGGACATTTGTGTTTTTGCACGAAACGCTTACGGTGCTTTCCGTCGTCGGTTGCGTGATTGTGATTGCCACATTGCTTGCCTATAATTTGAAGGTAGCCGAAAATTGATTTCGAAGAAGGCCTGATTCGCATTTGAATCGGGTCTTTTACTTTGCGTTTCGCAAAAATGTAACAGCGTCTCTTTTTTGAATTAACTTGCCGTATGTTACAGATTTTTACATTACTGATATAATAATGACAGTAAAATATCGGAGGAAAACAATGGAAGGCATAAATGAACTGCGTGACCTTTTGCGTACAGAAAACTATATTGCGGATGATTCCCTGATTGTTACATTGGCGATTGCTTTGAAACTGGGCAGACCGCTGCTGATTGAAGGCGCGGCAGGCGTCGGAAAAACGGAAGTTGCGAAAGTTGCGGCGAAGGTTTTGAATCGTGAACTGGTGCGCTTGCAATGCTATGAAGGTTTGGATGAAACCAAAGCACTGTATGAGTGGAACTATCAAAAACAACTGCTGGCCATTCAGATGGGCGCAGGCGAAATGAATGATTTGTTCGGCGAGGATTATCTTCTGGAACGCCCGCTGCTTCACTCTATTCGCAGCGAAAAACCGTCGGTTTTGCTGATTGACGAAATCGATAAATCCGATGCCGAGTTTGAGGCTTTCCTGTTGGAACTGCTCAGCGAAATGCAGGTAACCATTCCCGAATACGGCACGGTGCATGCGAAAACCATTCCCTTTATCG
>CAVHAH010000113.1:0-6905 GCA_963633785.1 bacterium | reverse complement strand
TTGAAGATGTGCGCGGAATGCATTTGCTTGTGGCGCTTTCGGGCGGCGCAGATTCCGTGGCGCTTCTGGTTCTGCTGTGCGAACGCGCAAAAGCATTGCAATTACGGTTGACATGTGCGCATATCGAACACGGCATTCGTGCAGAAGAAAGCCTTTGCGATGCAAAGTTTTGCGAAGAACTGTGTCGGAATATGAATGTTGCACTTCGTGTGATTCACGTTGATGTTCCTTCACAGGCAATGCAAACGGGCGAAGGGATTGAAACGGTCGCACGGCGCATGAGATACGAGGCGCTTGAACGCCTGCGCATCGAATTGCAAGCAGATCGAATCGCTTTGGCGCATCATCTCAACGATCAGGCGGAAACGGTGCTGATGCATCTTTTGCGCGGCTGCGGCGGAAAGGGCGCCGGAGGAATGCAAAAAGACGACGGCCGGCTGTATCGTCCGTTGCTGCAAATTCCCAAGAAGGATTTGGAACAATACCTTTTGCGGAAAGGTTTTACCTGGAGAACGGATTCCACCAACCGAATTGCGGATACGCCGAGGAATGTCCTTCGGTTAAATGTGATTCCCGAATTGGAAAAAATCTATCTGAATGCTCAAGCGGCGATTTCGCGATTTGCGGAATGCATGCAGACAGAGGGAAGTTTTCTCGAAAGCGCAGTCGATGATTTTCTGAAAAACCACTTTGAATGCGGGCTATACGGAATGCGAATTCTGTCGCCGGAGAAAGTGCATGAAGCGGTGTTTCGGCGGGCTGTTGTTCGGGTTTTCCCCGAAACGCTCGACTACAATCATTTGATTGCGGTTGCGAAATTGGCGCAACAAGTGCGCGGACGTTGCGAGCTCACGGAAAACTGGTTTGCGGAGCGAACGCCTCTTGCCGTATATTTCTTGCGCAAGCAAACGGAAAAACCGATTCCCGTCAGCCTTTCGGTGAACGGAACCACGGTTTTTTCACCGTTGGGCGAGATGGAAGCTTCACAAGCCGAACCGAAGCCGCTGGCCGAACCCTTTCGGCAAGTGCTTCGCATGGATGCTTTGGAAGGTGCTGTTTTGCGAACCCGTTGTGAAGGCGACAGATTCCGTCCGCTCGGCTGCGGCGAAAAATCTCTCTCCGATTTCATGATAGACCGCAAAATCGATCGTCCGATGCGTGATTGTGTTCCGCTGGTTGCACGGGGAAACAAAGTGCTGTGGGTCGTCGGTTATGCGATTAGCGAAGATGTAAAGCTCATTTCTTCAAAAGATCGAGCTGTTATGTTATGTTGGAAATCTTATAATATTGGAGGAAACGAACGTGAATAAGGACATTGCAAAAGTGCTTCTTACGGAGGAACAAATCAAAAAACGTGTTGCCGAATTGGGACGGCAGATTTCCGAGGATTATCGCGACCTTCATCCCACGATGGTTTGCATTCTTAAGGGCGCAGTAATGTTCTATACCGATTTGATTCGCACAATAGACATTCCGCTCACGATGGATTTCATGGCGCTTTCCAGCTACGGCAACTCCACCAAGTCCAGCGGCGAAGTTGAAATCCGCAAGGATTTGTCGACATCCATTGAAGGCAAGCATGTTGTGATTGTCGAAGATATTGTCGATTCCGGCTTTACGCTGAGCTATCTGCGCCGAATTCTCGAAAGCCGCGGCGCAAAATCGATTAAGCTGTGCACGCTTTTGGACAAGCCGACCCGCCGTGCCCCCGGAATCACCCTGCAGGCGGATTATTCCGGATTCGAAGTTGCAAATGAATTTGTGGTCGGATATGGCTTGGATTATGCGGAATACTATCGCAACCTCCCGTATATCGGCGTTTTGAAACCCGAAATTTACGAATAATCACCTTCGAAAGAGAGGCTGTCGGATTTGGAAGCAAAGAAGAAAAATTCAATGCGGCGTTTTTTGCAAGGACCGATGATTTATCTGATTATCATCGTTATTGTTCTGATTTTTGCGGAAGGTGTGCTGGATGTATCTCCCGTGAATTCGGAAACGCTCAGCTATTCCACGTTGCTGGAATGGGTGGAATCCGATTTGAAAAATCAGCAGAATTCGAACGGAAATCCGGATGAAACCATTGATGCGCTGATTATTCAGCAAAACAAGCTCTATGGTCGCATCGAAAACAGCGATATCGCCGAAGCGGATTTCGGAAAATACTATGATTTCGAATCGGTCATTCCCGGCGAGGAACAGTTCTATAAAGATGTAGATCAGATTTACAAAACCGTTTTGGGCCATGAAGTTTCGCCTACGGAATATGCTTTCACGATTACCAATAAAGAAGTGGAATCGCCCTCGTGGTTTATGGAATATCTTCCGTATCTGATTCTGATCGGTTTCTTTGTGGTGATGTTCTTCTTTATGATGCGCCAGCAGACGGGCGGGAAAAACAGCGCCATGTCCTTCGGCAAAGCTCGTGCACGTTTGAGCGACCCGAACAAAAACAAGGTGCGCTTTCACGATGTTGCGGGAGCGGATGAAGAAAAGGAAGAATTGAAGGAAATCGTAGATTATCTGCGCAATCCGAAGAAATTCACCGATTTGGGTGCGAAAATTCCGACAGGCGTGCTGTTGGTAGGCCCTCCCGGAACGGGCAAAACGCTCTTGGCGCGTGCGGTTGCGGGAGAAGCAGGCGTTCCGTTTTTCACCATTTCGGGATCGGATTTCATGGAGATGTTCGTGGGCGTCGGCGCTTCTCGCGTGCGTGATTTGTTCGGCGAAGCACGAAAGGTTGCGCCTGCAATCATATTCATCGACGAAATCGATGCCGTCGGCCGTCAGCGCGGAACGGGCTTGGGCGGAAGCCATGACGAACGAGAACAGACGCTGAATCAGCTTCTGGTGGAAATGGACGGATTTTCGCAGAATCAGGGCATTATTGTGCTTGCCGCAACCAACCGTGCCGACGTTCTGGATCCTGCACTGCTTCGACCCGGACGCTTCGATCGCAGAATCACCGTGAATTACCCCGATATCATCGGCCGTGAAGCGATTCTCGGCATTCATGCGAAAGATAAACCGCTGGCTGCGGATGTCGATTTGCATCGTATTGCTCAGCAGACCACCTATTTCACGGGTGCGGATTTGATGAATCTTATGAATGAAGCGGCGCTTCTTGCGGCACGCAGAAACGAGAAGCAAATCACCCTTGAAATGATTGAAGAATCCATCGTGCGCGTGATGGCAGGACCGGAAAAGAAATCCTTGCGTGTAACGGAAGAGGATCGCATCCAAACCGCATATCATGAATGCGGTCACGCAATCGTTTCCTATTATATTCCCGAATGCGATGCGGTGCGTGAGGTTACCACGATTCCAAGAGGTATGGCGGCGGGATATACTTTGTATATTCCCAAGGACGAACGGCATCATATGTCCCGTGCGGATATGTGTGCGAGAATGGCCGCTTGCATGGGCGGTCGTGCCGCCGAAGAGCTTCAGTTCCACGATCAATTCACCGGTGCTTCGAATGATATCAAGCAGGCCACCAAGCTGGCGCGCGATATGGTTACGGAATACGGCATGAGCGAAAAGCTCGGCCCTGTTTACCTCGGTTCGGAACGTGAAATCTTCCTGGGCAAGTCGTTTGCGCAGGAGGGAATGGGGCTTTCCGAACATGTGACCGCATTGATTGATGCCGAGGTGCAATCACTGGTTGATGCGGCATATGCACGAGCGATTCAGATTCTGACCGAGCATCGTGATCAACTGGACGGACTCTCGAAATACCTTGTTGAGCGCGAAAAGCTTACGGGTGAAGAATTTACGGAGTTCATGAAACAAGGCACGAACATTAACGAATAAACGAACAAATGAAGGTTGCTTTTCGTAGCCTTCATTTGTTCTTTCTTTTTTTTTACATCAAGGCAAAAGGTTGCTCTTTCAAAATGACGTATTATGTGTTATAATAGGTTTAGTTGTTGAAACGCACACGTGCGGAATGGAGTACCGTCAACGGAGAAGGCTATGCAAGACAGACCGCGTTCATCGCAACGCCGTGCTCGTCCTGTAGACGATCGGCGAAAAAGGTTGCCTCAGGATCAAATTGGTTTAAGCGAATCCGTGAGGACTTTTTCGTATGCAGAAAAGCAGTCCGGCGGCAATATACCTCCGAGTATTTCACGAAATTCTTCCGCGAGATCATCCGCACGGCGGACTGAAACCGCACGAACATCGGCTTCACGTCCGCAGATGAATCCTGCCATGAGCCGAACGTCGAGAACTGCGCAGCGAAATACGTATACACGCAGCGCTCCGCCGCGGAATATGCCGCAATCGGCTCGATCAAAGCAGATGCGCAGACCGCCTGAACCGCCGAAAAGAAATATGCCCCGAAAGCGGACACAACCGCCGAGAAGAAAGCGTTCTTCCGCCGCACGCAAGAGGCTTTTCGTTCTTTTGTTCTGCTTGCTGTTGATTGGCGGCATTGTTTTTGCGGTTTTGCAAGCCAAGACGCAGCGTGAGATTGCGGATCGTACCTATGCGAACAACATCTATATCAACGGTTATTCCTTCTCCGGATACACGCGCGAAGAAGCGGATGCGTATGCGGCAGAGCTGACGAATGAATGGCTGAATGAAGTTTATTCGTTTGTCTATATGGGATATGAATGGGATTTTTCGCGTTCGTCCGTAGATGCGACCATCGATTATTCCGAACAGCTCGATTTGGCATGGAATCTCGGACATGTCGGTTCACGGCGTGATCAGGAACGTGTTCGTGAAGCGCTCGAAACGCAGCGCGCCGATTATGCGGTTGCCATCACTTATGATGAAACAAAGCTGGATGCTTTTGTCGATGAAATCTGTAATGCACTGCATATCGATGCCATTGATGCGGTGGTTGTGCCGGATGTCGATCAGCCGGTGGTCGTTTCCGAATCGCAAATCGGGCGTGATGTCGATCGTGACCAGTTCCGCCAGCAGATTATCACGCTGATTGAAACGGGCGAGAGCGATACCAGTATCCCCGTTGAGGAAGTTATGCCGACGGTGCAATCCGACGAGGTAAGCTTCCAGTTAATCGCCGAATTCAGCACGGATGTGAGCTTCCGCAATTCCGCAAGCCGTTCCAACGTCCGCAAGGCACTGAGCTGTTTCAACGGTCTGGAAATTCAGCCGGGCGTTACCTATGATTTCAACGAAATTGTAGGCCCTCGCACGGAGGAAGCAGGTTTCCAGCAGGCCACCGAATATGCGGGCGACGTATCCACGCTCGGATGGGGCGGCGGCGTGTGTCAGGCCTCCACAACGCTGTATAATGCGTTGATTCAGGCAAATATGACTATTCTGAACCGCAAGAATCACACGATGACGGTCAGCTATGTTGATCCGAGCCTCGATGCGGCGGTGGAATACGGCGGCAAAAATCTTGTATTTACCAACGACACGGATTATCCGGTGTATATCTACACCTCCGTTTCGAAAGAATATGCAACCGTTCGCATTTACGGACACAAGCCGGAATACCATTATGTTCTTGAATCGGTAATGGTTACCAGCAACCGCAAATCCACGCGACAGGTTACCGTTCAGGACACCGAAGGGAAATATGTATATTTCACCGATGAGCAATATGTCGTCGAAGGTAAATCCGGATGCAGCAGTCAGGGCTGGGTAGTGGCTTACGATTGGGACACGAAGGAAGAAGTTTCCCGTGTTCAGGTTTCCGAAGACACTTATTCGCCCGGCGCCACGCTGGTGTATGTCGGCGTTCATGAGCGGAGCACCATTTCCGGCTTGCCGACAGATACCGCAGATCCGGGATATTAAAAGATAGGAGAAAACTCAAATGAAAGAATGCTTTTTCACTCAAAAGGGGCCGAAAGCCATCGGTCCGTATTCAACGGCAACGATTTCGGGAGATACCGTTTATCTTTCGGGCGTGCTCGGAATTGTGCCCGAGACGGGAAAACTTGCCGAGGGTGGTATTGAAGCTCAGACCAGACAGGTTTTGAAGAATATGTCCGCAATTCTCTCAGAGCTTCAGTGCGGCACTGAAAATGTCCTTAAAACAACAGTCTTCATGAAAGACTTGGAGTCATTCGGCGTATTTAATCAGATTTATTCGGAGTACTTTACCGCAAACTGCCCTGCACGCAGCTGCGTGGAAGTATCCCGCCTTCCGATGAATGCCCTTGTTGAGATTGAAGCTGTCGTTTCAAGATAGAATGTTGTTTGGTGGCAAATGAAAAAGGAGTGTGGGGTTACAATGTTTAACAGTGCGAAGATTTTCGCAGGCAGTGCCGGACAGGTGTTTGCCGAGCGCATGTGCTCATACATGGGTAAGCAGCTTGGCTCTTCCGAAGTGATTACCTTTTCTGAAGGCAACACCTTCGTGCGCATCAATGAATCGGTTCGTGATTGCGATGTTTTTCTGGTTCAGCCGATCGGCTTGCACGCAAATAACGAATTCGTTGAGATTCTGTTCTGGATGGATGCTTTCAAGCGCGCCAATGCGCACACGGTCACGCTGGTAATGCCCTACTTTGGATACGGCAAGGGAGATAAAAAGGACGAGCCGCGCGTTTCCATTCGTGCACGCGTATGTGCGGAATGCATGGAGCTTGCAGGCGCAGATCGCTTTGTTACGATGGATCTTCACGCACAGCAGCTTCAGGGATTCTTTAAGAATCCGATGGATCACCTGTATGCGCAGCCGATGCTCAAGGAAGTTATCGCCCGTGTCGGAACGGATAACATGGTAGTGGTTTCTCCTGATGCGGGATATGCGAAGCAGGCACGCAAATTCGCCACGTCGCTGAATTTGCCGATTGCCATTGGCGATAAGAATCGCCCCGATCATACGGAGAATGCCGAAGTTCTGGACATCATCGGCAACGTTGAAGGAAAGAATTGCCTTATTGTTGATGATTTCACCATTTCCGGCGGTACGC
>CAVHAH010000112.1:270-6948 GCA_963633785.1 bacterium | reverse complement strand
AATCTATTGATAAATTATACAAATAGCGGCATATTGATGATACAGACGAAAAGAAAACGAAACGTATCCGCACAGGCACGCCGTTCTCTCAACGGTTATATTCGATTCGCACAGGAGAATACCGCACAGTTTAAGTGGGACCGATAATTCGAGCGGTGAATTCAGCCGGGAAACACGATAACGGTGTTGCCTTAAGGGAAAAACGGCATTCCTCCGCACGCCGAAAACGAATTATTTTTTTTGAAACATATTTTTTGGTTGCTTTTATGCGGAAATGTATTATAATAATAGTAGAATCGGAGGTGGCAGTGTGGTTCATATTCAGGCTTTCTTTTCACAGGTCGGGGCATTGCTCTCCAATTTATTCGATCAGCCGGACTGGCGCAATATCGTTGATATCGCCATATTGACCGTGCTGATTTATCAGGTAATCAAACTGGGTATTCGCACGCGCGCCAACTCGCTTTTCAAGGGAATTGCGGTTGTGCTGGTGCTTGCGTGGATTTCCGAAACCCTGCAAATCAGCGCATTAAGCTGGATTCTGCAGCAGATTATCAGCATGGGGCTTGTGGTTTTGGTCATCGTGTTTCAGCCCGAATTGCGCCGTGCGCTGGATCAAATCGGGCGCTCCCGTTTGACCCGCCAGGTCTTTTCCGCATCCAAACGCCAGCATTCCAATCAGGTGGAACAGCATGTTTCCGAAATTGTGCGCGCAATCAACAATATGTCGCGCAAGAAGATAGGTGCGCTGATTGTATTCGAAAGAAGCACCGGCTTGGGCGATGTTATTGATTCGGGAACGAGAATCGATGCGGAGATTTCCGATCCGCTGATTGAGAATATATTCGAGCCGAATACGCCGCTTCATGACGGCGCAATGGTGATTTGCGATGAGCGAATTGCGGCGGCGGCGTGCATTCTGCAGTTGTCGGAGAATTATACCATCAGCCGTGAACTCGGAACCCGTCATCGTGCGGCGCTGGGAATCACGGAATCAACCGATGCCATTTCATTGGTTGTTTCGGAGGAAACGGGAATCATCTCGATGGCGAGAGACGGAAAAATCACCCGCCATCTTGATACGAAATCGCTGACCATTTTGCTTACGGAGATATTCAGCCCCGAAAGGCAACAGCATCGCGCATTTTCGCTGCGCGAGATGCTGATCGGAGAATTATCCGGAAACGGAAAACGCAGAGGGGAAGAGCGGAATGAAGAATAAAATAAAGCTTTTCTTTTCGAAAATCGCAAAAAACAAGGTTATCCTATTCATCGGTTCTGTTTTTTCGACATTATGGAAAATGCTGTCGCACAACCTGGGATTGAAAATTCTGTCGCTGCTCGTGGCCGTGCTTTTGTGGAACTATGTGGTTTCCTCGAACACATCCATTACACGCACAAAGATGCTTACGGGCCTGACGGGCTATATCAGCGGGCAGAGCAGTTTGAGCGCCTATGGGCTTGCGCTTCTCGACAATCCCGCAGATAAATTAAACAATATCAGCGTGCAGATTGAGGTTCCGCAGGCGGAATATGTATATCCGTCCTCGGACAACGTTACCGTCACGCTCGACCTGACCAGCATTCGTGCCGCAGGCACACGAGAAGTCCGCTTGAAAGCGACAACGAGCTACGGACGTGTGGTGCGCATTATTCCCGATACGGTAACGCTGACCTTCGAATCGCTTGATTCACGCCAGATTCCGATCAATGCGCAAATCGGCGGAACGGAACAGGATGACTACTGGTACAGCATTCAGCGATGCAATCCGTCCACTTTGACGGTCAGCGGCGCCGCCAGCGTTGTGCAGAGCATTTCCCGTGCAAATGTGGTGGTGGATGTAACGAATGCGGATCAATCGTTCGTTGCGCCGGTAAAGTATATCCTGCTCGATGAAAACGGCGAAGAAATCGATGCGGAGATGCTGAATCGCTCATCGTCTTCCATCAGCGTTAGCGTCGATGTCTATCCGACACGGGAGATTCCGATTGCCACGGATGCGGCAAAGGTTTTAACGGGACAGCTTGCCGAAGGATATGTGGTGGAAAGCGTGACCATTCAACCCGAATCGATAACGGTGGCGGCTGACGAAGAATTGCTTGAAAGCATAACGGAATTGCAGATTCAGCCGATTTCGATTGACGGCGTATCGCAGAGTTTTTCCACGCGTGCGGAAGTTTCCACGTTGTCGGGATTCAAATCCGTTTCCGCCGATGAAGTTTATGTAACCGTAACGGTTGCGGAAGAATCAATCGGCGCATGGATTGAAAATGTGAATATCACAACCGTGAATAAGGAAGAAAATCTTACTTTGCGGCGAGAGGAAAGACCGATTCGCGTTTATGTAACGGGACCGCGCAGTGCCGTTGAAGCGCTGAAAGAGACGGGATTTGTGGGAACGGTTGATTTGTCCGGATACGGTGTGGGCAGTTATGATTTGCCGATTGAATTCCCGACGGATGCGTATCCGAATATCACATTCACGCCGGAAAAGGAAGAGCTTCACGTTGAGCTTTCTCAAACGGATAGCGAAACCACAGGAGGATCATAATGACGCAAACGGGATATGCCAACGCAATCATCAATGCAATGCTCGGATGGTTGAAGTGGTTGGCAAACTGGGTTTTGAAACTTTTTAATCTCGCCGGAGGCGGTTCGCCGTTCACATGGCTTTCGAGAAACTGGCTGAAATTGCTGATTTTCTTTATGATTCTCGGAATCGTGTTGGATCGGGTAATCTGGCTGCTTCGCTGGCGTCCTTACTGGGCGTGGTTCAAGAAGAAGCGGATTATCGTGAATGACGAACGAATGCTTGAAGGCGAGGCGTTCGAGGAGATTGATTCCAAACGCTCGGATGCGCTTTCGGGAAAGAGTTATGTGGTCAAAAGCCAAACGGCGAGAAGCACGCCCGCTCAGAATGCGCAGAGGCGTTCCTCGAATGCGCAAAGGCCGAAGACAGCCGCTTCAAAACCGAAGCGGAATGTGAAAAACTCGAAAAAGCCCGAAAGAAAAAAGAGCTTTTCGCTTTTGCGCCCGCAGGCTGTGCGAACGCAGCAGATTGATGATGAAATGTATGAAATCGGGCGCACCGATTCCGATTATTCGGATTATGAACAGAATCATGTGTTCGATGTGTCCAATCTTCCGAAATCGTCCGGTAGCGGAAGACGCAACAAGCGAAAGTATTGAGGCGGTTATAAGCGCGGAGTCGGGCGACTTCGCGCTTTTCGCAAACAGACTTGAAAGGATGAACCATGATCGGAATAGAAACGATAGCGCGAATTCTCGGCATACTGGTATTCGCATGCTATGTGATTCTAACGCTCTTCCAATTAAAGCGTTTTTTCACAACATCGCTGTGTAAGCCGTTGCGAAGCGTTGAAGCGGCAAGGGGAAAATGGGAAATCCCGTTTCTTGCCTTTGCCGCATCGAGACTGTTTATTGTTGCGGTGGTTCTTGCGGCCGCCGCGGTAATGGGCGAAACGCAATCATTGCTTGCGAATTGGAAGAGCTATATCAATCGCTGGGACGGACCTCATTATATAAAGCTGATTGAAAACGGATATGTTTCCACGGGCGATGATAGCCTGTTCATCGTTTTCTTTCCGCTCTATCCGATGATTTGCCGACTGTTTGCGTGGACGGGTTTATCGGCGTTCGCCAGAGCGTTGATTGTTTCCAATCTGGCCTGCTGTGCGAATGCGTATCTCTTATATGCGCTGGTGCTTTGCGAAGGAAGCGAAGAGCGCGCACGGCTTGCAACGATTCTGCTGATGTTCAATCCCGTATCGTTTTTTATGTCGATGCCGTATACGGAATCGATATTCATTCTTTTCACGATTTCGGCGGTATTGCTGGCGAGAAAGCGAAAATTCATTCCCGCGGTGATTGTCGGAGCATTTGCGGCAACCGCACGCATGGTCGGCCTTGCGGTTGCGGCGCCGATTTTCTGGGAAATGCTGCGAGCCAAAAGGGAAAAAAGTGAACACCTGAAAGCGAGAGATATATTGCTCTGCGTGCTTCAAACGTTGCCGATGCTGCTCGGAATCGGTGCGTATTTGCTTCTGAATCAGCATTTATTCGGAAATCCTTTGGAATTCATGAAGGTGCAAAGCGAGCATTGGGGCAACCGAATCGTACCGCTTTCGGAAACGATACGCTATGTGTTTATCAATGCGGTGCAATACGAGAAAGTGATTTATCGCATCGGAACGTGGATTCCCGAATTGATTGCAATCATCTCTGCGATTGTATTGAGCGCAGTAACGCTGAAAAAACAGCACCCGGGCGACGCCGCTTTTCTTGCAATCGCATTGTGTTTATCTGTTTCCATCTCGTGGCTTTTGAGCGGTGTGCGATATGTTACCGCATTTTATGCGATTTATCCGATGCTTGCGCTGCTGCCCAAACGCAGACGGACGGGCGGAATAATGGTGTGTATCAGTATGCTGCTGCTGGTTTATATGACCGTTCTGGGCATCAATTTCGGCTATGTCTTATAGGAAACCGATTAAATCGACGGCGAATAATTAACTACATTATAGAATCGGTGTATCCATGGAAAGGAAAACGTCATGCAAAGACGCATTTTATGCTTCGGCGATTCAAACACCTACGGCTATGATCCGAAGGGCGGTCGCTATGATGAAAACACACGTTGGACAATGCGCCTGCAAAAGAACCTCGGCGCAAATTATACGGTGATTGAAGAAGGATTCAACGGGCGAACGTGTGTGATGGACGACCCGACAGAGGGCGGCTACAAGAGCGGCGCGGATTATTTGCCGCCGTGCCTGATGAGCCACAATCCGCTCGATGCGGTGGTAATCATGCTCGGCAGCAACGATGCGAAAAAACGCTTCGGGCTGGAACCGATGACCATTGGCGAAGGAATGATGCAGTTGATTCGCCTGACACGCCTGTACGGGTTGACTGCGGACGGATCAAGCCCTAAAATTCTGATTGTTGCGCCGCCGCCGATACGCGATTGCTTGGAAAAAACACGCTATCGCGATTGCTTCGGACCGGATGCGATTCGCATAACAAAAGGCTTGAGTGCGGAATATGCAAGGATTGCACGCCTGCTGCGGTGTGAATTTGCGGATGCCGCACAGTTCGCAACGCTTTCGGAATCGGATTCTCTGCACTTTACGCAGGAGGATCATATCCGCATGGCAGAAGGAATGACCAAGAAAATCAGAACGATTTTTGAAAATCAGGAGGAGAAAACCATATGAACAATTTCACACATCAGATTCCGACACGATTTGTATTCGGACGGGGAACGGAAAATCAGGTCGGTGAAGAGGTTCGGGCACTGGGCGGAACAAAGGTTTTGATTCACTACGGCGGCGGCTCGGCTTTGCGTTCGGGGCTGATTGACCGTGTGAAGCAATCGCTGGACGCGTGCGGCATTGCCCATGTGGAGCTCGGCGGCGTACAGCCGAATCCGCGCGATACCTTGATTTACAAGGGCATTGAGCTTGCGAAAAAGGAACAGGTAGACTTTGTGCTCGCAGTCGGCGGCGGATCGAGCATCGATTCGAGCAAGGCGATTTCCCACGGCATTCAATACGACGGCGATTTCTGGGATTTCTTTTGCGGAAAGGCCAAGCCGAAGACCACGACACCTTTCGGCGTTGTGCTCACCATGGCGGCGGCGGGCAGTGAATCTTCCAATTCATGCGTGATTACTCAGGAAAGCACGAAAACCAAGCGCGGTTTGCGCTCGGAACTGAATCGCCCGAAGTTTGCGATTATGAATCCCGAATTGGCAATGACGCTTCCGAAATATCAGATTGCCTGCGGCGCAACGGACATTCTCGCACATATCATGGAACGCTATTTTACAAGCACCACGGATGTGGATTTAACCGATCGCCTTTGCGAGGGCGCAATGATGGCGGTGATTCGCGCGGCTAAAATCGCCGTGAACAATCCGGAGGATTACGATGCGCAGGCACAGCTGATGTGGGCTTCGACGATTGCGCATAATGATACCGTCGGTGTCGGACGTGTTCAGGATTTCGGAAGCCATCAAATCGAGCATGAGCTTTCGGCACTGTACGATGTTGCCCACGGAGCGGGTCTGGCGGTGGTGTTCCCCGCATGGATGCGCTATCAGATGCATAAGAATGTGATGCGTTTTGCGCAATTCGCACAGCGTGTTTACGGATGCAGCATGGATTTCGAGCATCCCGAACGCACGGCGCTGGCCGGTATTGAAGCGCATGAGCATTTCCTGCGGGATATCGGCATGCCGCTGACGCTCAAGGAACTCGGTGCACGAACGGAAGATATTCCCGCACTTGCGGCAAAAACCAAAAAGACGGATCCTGCGGCGGGCACAACGGGCGGTG
The DNA here is from genome assembly GCA_963633785.1 of bacterium. Classification (GTDB taxonomy): domain Bacteria; phylum Bacillota; class Clostridia; order Christensenellales; family Aristaeellaceae; genus Faecivicinus. The sequence goes on along the minus strand of CAVHAH010000112.1, from coordinate 588 downwards.
CGTTCCCGATGTTTGTGTCCGATATCGAAGCGATTTTGAGAATTGCCGATCGCTGATTGAAGTGAAAACAGGCAAATTTTCGGTAAATGTGTTGCAAGTGATTTGAAAGATGTGGTATAATATCTTTATCGGCTGAGATGGAGAAGAGTATCCCGAAGCAAAGCGTTTCAAAGAGAGCTGTGTCGTTGGGCTGAAAGCACGGCAAACGGTTGTCGGGTGAAGTTCGCTCCGGAGCTTTTGCGCTGAAGAGAATTTGTGTAGGCGCAAACGGATTCATCTTCGTTATTCAGATGAAAGGTCCTTTACGGAGGACGAATT
>CAVHAH010000112.1:0-260 GCA_963633785.1 bacterium | reverse complement strand
CAGATTCGCGTCAGCGTCCTGGGTAAAAAGGGCGAATTGACCGGACTTCTGCGAGGCATGGGCAAACTGCCTGCCGAAGAGCGTCCGAAGGTAGGCCAGTTGGTGAACGAGGTTCGTGCGGCGCTTGAGGAAGCATTGGACAAGCGTGCCTATGAATTGAAAGAGAAGGAAAAGCAGGAACGCCTTGCCGCCGAAACGATTGACGTGACCCTGCCCGGCCCCGAACGCAGCGCAGGTTCTTTGCATCCGATGAATATCGC
>CAVHAH010000111.1:5355-7019 GCA_963633785.1 bacterium | reverse complement strand
ACCATGACGATGATGACGAAGACGAGCATGAGCATGAGCATGAGTGCCACCATCATCACCATGACCATGACGACGATGACGAAGACGAGCATGAGTGCCACCATCATCACCACCATGATGACGATGACGAAGACGAGCATGAACATGAGCATGAGCACCACCATCATCACCACGATGATGATGACGAAGATGAGCATGAACACCATCACGAATGCGGATGCGGACACCACCATCATCATGATCACGAATGCGGATGCGGTCATCATCATCACGGACACGATGCGGACGAAGTGTTTGAAAACATCGGCGTAGAAACCGCAAAGAAGTTCGAGGAAGAAGCCATTCGCAATGCACTCGAACAGCTTGAAGACGAGAAGCGTTTCGGTGCGATTCTTCGTGCAAAGGGCATTCTTCCGCTCACGAACGGTCAGTGGATTCACTTTGATTACGTGCCCGGAGAGAGCGAAGTGCGCTACGGCAGTGCGGACTATACCGGACGCCTGTGCGTAATCGGAACGAAGATTAACGAAGAGGCACTCAAAGAGCTGTTCGGAATCTAACCAAGCATCTCGATTTGTTACTGTCGCAACATTCACCGCACGGTTTAAGAATCGTGCGGCGTTGCGCACTCATGAGAGGATAAATGTATGAACGAAAGAAATGTTCCCGTTTATATCGTCACGGGTTTTCTGGAGAGCGGAAAGACGAAATTCATGTCTGAAATGCTCGAAGACGATGGCTTTTCCGAGGGCGAGCGCACATTGCTGATTTGCTGCGAGGAAGGCGAGGAAGAGTATGATTCGAAGCTCCTTCGGAAATCCAACACCGTAAAAGTGGATCTCGAAGAGATGGAGGATATGGCTCGTTTCATTGAACTGGACGAGAAATACCGCCCCGAACGCGTGCTCATCGAATACAACAGCACATGGAAGCTGGAGAACCTCTATGCCGCTTCCAAGCCCGAAAGCTGGGGACTTGCGCAGATTATTTGCCTTGTTGACTCCACGACATTCGAGATTTATCTGACGAATATGCGTCAATTCATGACGGATGGTTTGAACGAGGCGGATCTCGTGATTTTCAACCGCTGCACGGCGGAAACCACAAAGAGCCCGTATCGCCGCACGGTGCTTGCGCTGAACAATACCGCACGCGTGTTCTTTGAGAATACCGACGGCTCCATGGACGATGGCGTAAGCGATGAAGACCTTCCTTATGATGTGAATGCACCGATTGTGGAAATTCAGGATACGCAATTCGGAATTTTCTATCTGGATGCCATGGAACATCCCGATCGTTATGACGGAAAGACGCTCTATGTAAAGGGTCGTGCATTCAGAATGAGCGGCATGCCGAAAAAGTGTTTCGTGTTCGGACGCCATGCAATGACCTGCTGTGTCAACGATATCGGCGGAATCGGCTACCTGTGTAAGGTGGATGGCGAACTGCCGAAAAAGGATGCATGGATTATGTTGACCGCGAAAGTCGAGGCCGGTTTCAGTCCGATTCACAATCGGGACGCCATTATCCTGATTGCGCAGAAGATCAACCCCGCAAAACCGCCGGAGGAAGAAGTCGTTACATTTAATTGATGGGAAAAGTTTTGATTTTTCCATAAATGCATTGCAATGCGGCGAAAAATGTGTTATGATGAAAAAAAGCGA
>CAVHAH010000111.1:0-5345 GCA_963633785.1 bacterium | reverse complement strand
AAAAAGCGAGGTGGTTGCATGAAACACAGAGTGTGGAAATCAGTTTTGTGTTTGGCGCTGGTCATGATATTCGCAATCGGATGTACGAGCGCGTTTGCATCCAGTGCGCAAACGGTAATGATTCTCAAAGTCACTGCGGACGGCGCACGAGTGCGCACCGGATCGGCCAACGGGAATCAGGTGATTACCAGCCTGAAGAAGAATACCAAGGTATTCTACATGGGCGAAAACGAAGGTGCGAATTGTCTGATTCGTACGTCAGACGGTATTTTCGGGTATGTCTACCGCGGTTTTTTGCGAAGCTACGGAAGCGTTCGCCTGGATCGTATCTATTACGCAGCTTCTGACGGTGCGAAAGTCTACAAGACGCCCAGCACAAGCGCTTCCCGAGTCGCTTCGCTTTCTGCGGGTGAATGTGTTGTTGTGTTTGCCGTGAGCGGTGATTGGGCATACGTTCGTCACATAAACGGCGGAAGCGGCTTCATGCTCAAAAGCGATTTGCGCAGTGTAGCCTAATAAAAGTGAAAAGCGTTTCCGAACGCTTAAACAGCCCCACCGCTGAAAAGCAGAAATGCTGATTCGGCGGTGGGGCTGTTATTATGGTTCTTTGTCAAAAGTAGGTGTGCCCTTACGGCAAGCAGAATTCTTGCAGTGATGGCGTTGTTGCAGCACTCGGTGAATCCGTTGGATAGGCAAATGTCGAATGCGTTCAGGATATATGGCCGCCGATTGACGAGCATTTTGCGGCAGGGTTGAACTCCGAGAGATTCAGCCGATTACAGGCTTTCGGCCGGCAGTCTGCTTCGCTGCGTTTGAGTGCGGACATGAAATCGTAAAACGCATCCTTGAGGATATGCGTCTATAATATACATTTATTTTACGAATTCTTATCGATATTACTACTTGAAAACAAGCGATTCGGCATGCTACAATATGCCCATCAGACGCGCTGTGTGTGAACACGTAAGACCAGTTCACATGCGGCGTATTTTTATGCCTTTAATTAGATGTCTCTAACTGCGGAGGAGGGTTTTTTATCCGTAAACATTGTTCCACTGTATTTCTGGCGGGCGCATTGCTGATACTCTCGGCGATTTCTCTGTTTGTCGGCGTGCTGGATGTTCAGCCTTCCGATTTGCTGTCCGGAAATTCCGAAATGCGCGAAATTTTTCTGATTTCACGTCTGCCGCGATTGCTGGCCATACTCTGTACCGGTGTCGGCATGAGCGTTGCGGGCTTGATTATGCAGCAGCTTTGCATGAATAAATTCGTTTCTCCGACCACCGGCGCAACGATTTCCTCGGCGCAATTCGGCATTCTGCTGGCGTTTTTGTTCGCACCGAATTCAACTCTGTGGGGACGTGCCGCTTTTTCGTTTATGTGCGCCATTTTGGGAACCTGGATATTCGTTTGGTTCATTCAACGGATTCAATTCAAAGACGTGGTTATGGTTCCTCTGGTCGGCATTATGTTCTCCAATGTGGTAACCGGTATTACCAACTTTCTCGCTTACAAATACGAGATGACGCAGGCACTTTCCAGTTGGCTCGTCGGTCATTTCTCAATCGTGATTCGCGGTCGGTATGAATTGGTCTGGCTGACGCTTCCGTTGGTGGTCTTGGCGTTTGTATTCGCAAATCATTTCAACATCGTGGGCATGGGAAAGGATTTCTCGCAAAATTTGGGCGTGCATTACAATCTCGTGCTGTTTATGGGATTGACCATTGCCGCCATGATCACGGCTTCGGTCGTTGTTGTGGTCGGTTCCATTTCCTACATCGGTTTGATTGTTCCCAATCTTGTGGCAATGTTCAAAGGCGATCAGATTCGCGGTACGCTTGTGGACACGGCGCTGTTCGGTGCGCTTTTCGTATTGATTTGCGATATGATCGGGCGTGTTGTGATTTATCCGTATGAATTGCCTATCGAGCTGATTGTCGGCATTATCGGCAGCATTCTGTTCATCGGTTTGCTGTTGTATCGCCTGCGCCACGGACGCAAGGCGATTCGATTCGGAAAAAAGGAAGGTGCCGTATGAAAAGGGGCAAAAATCATATACGCCTTCTGATTTTGGCTTTGCTGGTTTTGTTGGCTTGCGCAGGTTATATGACCATCGGCGTACATTTTGATAAGCCTAAACTGATGGCGTATGCCATGCGCATTCGCACGCCGAAGTTGATTGCGATGCTGATTACGGCGTTTGCCATCGGAAGTGCCTCCATCGTATTCCAATCCGTAATCAACAACACCATCGTAACGCCATGTCTGTTGGGCATGGATCAGCTTTATTCGCTGATTCACACCGCTGTATTCTTCGTAGCCGGTTCGGGAAGCCTTTTGGCAACCAACGCAAATGCCGCTTTTGCCGTGGATCTCGTGATTATGGGAATTGTGGCAACCGTTATTTACAGCTATCTGTTTCGCAAAACGAACCACAATGTGCTCTACGTTTTGCTGATCGGCACGGTGCTGACCTCGTTCTTTTCAAGCGTTCAGACCACATTGACCCGTGTGATGGACCCCAACGAATACGACACGCTGCTCACGGATTTGGTCGCCGGTTTTTCCAATATGAACGTCTCGATTATGGTGCTATCCGCAATCGTGCTGGCCGTGGTTGCGTTTGCGCTGCGTAAAGAGCTTGCGTTGCTGGACGTGCTGACGCTGGGCAAAGATCAGGCCATTAACCTCGGCGTCGACTACAATCGCTGCATTCGCCGTTTGCTGCTGGGGGTTACACTGTACATCGCCATCGCAACGGCCATGGTCGGTCCGTTGGCGTTCTTGGGACTCATCATTGCGAATCTGTCAAGACAGTTCCTGCGAACGTATCGGCACAGTCAGCTCATTACGGGGTCTGCGCTGTTCGGCATGTTTGTATTGATCGGCGGTCAGCTGCTGGTTGAGCGCATATTCGTTTACTCCGTTCCGGTCAGCGTATTTATTACCGTGGGCGGCGGCGTGTATTTCCTGTATCTACTGCTTACGCAAAGAAAGGCTTAAGACATGTTTGTTAAAGAGATTACCAAGCGTTATGACGGCAAAGCCGTTGTTGATGACGTCAGTTTTGAAATTCCAAAGGGAAAGGTACTCTCGCTCATCGGTCCGAACGGTGCGGGAAAATCCACTGTGATGGGCATGTTGTCTCGCTTGATTGCACGAGACAGCGGACTGGTGGATTTCGAAGGCACGGATATTGCCAAATGGAAGAGCCGCGAGCTTAGCAAACGCCTCGCCATTCTCACGCAATCCAACAATGTTCAAATGAAGCTGACCGTGCGTGAATTGGTGGCATTCGGGCGCTTTCCTTATTCGGGCGGGCGGTTGACCAAGGAGGATAACGCCATCATCGACCGTGCCATCGCCTATATGGAATTGGGCGATTTTGAAGGACAGTTCATCGATGAGTTGTCCGGCGGACAGCGGCAGCGTGCCTATATTGCCATGGTCATTGCGCAGGATACGGAATACGTCTTGTTGGATGAACCTACCAACAATCTGGATATTTACCATGCAACCAACCTCATGCGCATCGTTCGCCGTCTTTGCGACGAGCTTGGCAAAACGGTGATTCTCGTTCTGCACGAAATCAATTATGCCGCATTTTATTCCGATTACATCTGCGCTTTTGTGGATGGAAAGGTCGCTAAATTCGGTACGGTGCAGGAAGTAATCACCAAAGAAAATCTCTCTGATATCTACAAGGTTGACTTTGAAATTATGAATATCAAAGGAAAACCGTTGTCGATATACTACTAAATCCATTTATAGGAGGAATGTCATTATGAAAAAGTCTCTTGGTCGTCTTTCCGTGATTGTTCTTGCACTCATTTGCGCAATCAGCGTTCTCGCCGTCAGCGCATTTGCAGAGGAATCCGCCCCCGAAACGGTAACGATTCAGGCCTACAACGGCGCAAAAGAGTTGGTGGACGTGGAAGTCCCCTACAATCCGCAGCGCATTGCCATTCTCGACCTCGCTTGCCTGGATATTCTGGATGCACTCGGCGTAGGTGATCGCGTTGTCGGCACTGCCTCTACCTCTTTGGATTATCTGCAGAGCTATGTCACCAATGACAGCATCGTAAACCTCGGCAACATCAAGGAAGCCGACATGGAAGCCGTCATGGGCTGTGAGCCGGATATCATCTTCATCGGCGGACGCCTGTCGAAGTCCTATGATGCGCTGTGCGAAATCGCTCCCGTTGTATTCCTTTCTACCGACACCGAAAAGGGCGTTGTTGAAAGCACTCGTGCAAACGCCAAGACGATTGCTTCCATTTTCGGTCTGGAAGATCAGGTAGATGCCCTGATGGCGGATTATGATGCACGCATTGAAGCGCTGAAAGTTTTGGCAGAAGGCAAAACGGCGATCGTCGGCATGACCACCAGCGGCAGCTTCAACGTTTTGGGCAATGACGGCCGCTGCTCCATCATCGGCAGAGAAATCGGCTTCGAAAACGTCGGCGTTGATGCAAATATCGACACTTCAACCCACGGCAACGAAGCGTCCTTCGAATTCGTTGTGGACAAGAATCCGGACTACATCTTCGTTATGGACCGTGACTCGGCCATCGGCACGGAAGGCGCACAGCTGGCTGCCGAAATTCTCGAAAACGAATTGATTGAAGGCACCGATGCTTATCAGAACGGCCACATCATCTACCTGGCGCGTCCTGCAGTATGGTACACCGCAGAAGGCGGCATTCAGGCTCTCGGCGAAATGCTGAGCGATTTGGAAACCGCTTTGCAGTAAATAACTCCTCTCATCCAAAATGAACCCGAAGGGCAACTCCCTATCGGGTTCGTTTTTCGTTATTGTTTTTACATTTTCTTGAGAAACGCAAGAATAGGAAGTTGATGAGCATGACAATCCTTCCGGCGTATCGGTTGAAATCAGAGACAGCACATAGTTTCCGGTCATGCCAATATTCGTGTTCCCGTTGCCGCCGATAAACGGGCTCAGAACACTCCATTTGCTCGCAAAGATTGAAACCAATACAACAACTACATGAATCACCCGATTGTACGGATGCTTTCCAAACGCACCCTGTGAGCTTTGGCAAGGTCGTGCACTCCACCTGATTCACAAGTCATTCGGAGCTGTTCACACAGTTGTATGATTTCAACCAAACAATGGCTTGACATTGCTTCATTCATGCGCTAAAATACTTTTGCATGGCTCGGAGGGCGAGTTGTTCAGAGAAACGACAGCCGGACAAGAGACAGACTGAGATGTCTGCTTTTGTCCGGCTTTTTGCGTAGAGGAGGAAATACAAGTGGATTTGCTGAATGGAAAAATCAAATCGATGTATGCAAAATATCTTTTGGCGGCATTCGGAAGTGCC
>CAVHAH010000110.1:0-7059 GCA_963633785.1 bacterium | reverse complement strand
CTACAACACCGCCGAGTCTATCGTATTCACGGTTGGCACGGACGGAACGGTAACTTCTGCTGCTAAGGATGCAGTCAGCGGCAACAAAGTAACCATGAAGGATACCGCAAAAGAAAACACGGAAGCCGATGAGGATTCTGATGTGCCTAAGACGGGCGACACTCGCAATACGGCAATGTGGATTTGCCTGCTTGCGGCGTCCCTGCTGATCGGAACGGGCATTCTGGCTCGCCTTGCTTGCGAAACCAGAAAAAAGAGAAGCTAACTGATTCCGACTGTATCGGCAAAAAGACTTAATGAGAAGGGAGCTGTTACACTAAGCAATTAGTGTACGGCTCCTTTTGAATAAACAGCGCTGCCTGCCGATACATATTTCCGAATTACCTATAAGGAAGATATTCAGAATGAAGAAAGTTATCGCCATTGCGTGTGCAACGCTGGCATTTGCGATTGCCTTCGTTTCGGGCTGGGTTCTTTTAAGACAGTATTGTGATGCTAAAAGCAGTTCGAATTCGTTTGAGGAACTGGCGGAGATGATTGTGGATGTAACCATTCCCCCTGTGTCTTCAGAGGAAGCGCCCGAAGCGGGAACGGAAACGGTTGAAACGGAAGAAGCCGCAGAGGCGGAAGGGGAAACTGCGGAAACGGAAGCGGATATTCAGGCACAACGGGAAGCCGAGCTTGCCAGACAGGAAGCAGAGCTCGCACAGACCAAATACGGCGCATTGTATTCAAAGAATCAGGATTTCGTCGGATGGATTTTCATTGATGGAACGGACGTCGATTATCCTGTGATGCAAACGCTGAACGAGCCGAATTATTATCTGAAGCGCAACTTCAAAAAACACCATAGCGATTACGGCGTGCCGTATGTTGATGCAGCGTGTGAACTCGGAGTCAGCAACAATATCGTTATCTACGGACACAATATGAACGATGGCTCTATGTTTGCGGATATTTGCAAGTATAAACGGGAGAGTTTCTACGAGGAACACAAGATTATTTGTTTCGATACGCTTTCCACGATTGACGAATACGAGGTTGTTGCGGTATTCAAATACAATGCGAGCAATGAGACATTCAAGTTTAATACCTACACAACGATGAACGAAGCGGAATTCGCCGAATTCATGGAAAATGTTCGCGCAAGACAGCTCTATGATACGGGCGTAGAGGTCGAATACGGCGATAAGCTGTTGACGCTCTCAACGTGTGAATACAGCTATAAAAACGGACGATTTGTAGTTGTGGCAAAGAAAATCTCATGAATAAAGAAAAAGCCGCTTATGCTTGCGGCTTTTTTACTTTATTCGACGATTCTCTCGATGCTTCCGCCGTTTTCGAGCGTTTTGCCATCGAGCAAAAGCAGTTTTTGTGCCAGGAGGCACGCAAATCCGCCTGCAATCGCAGACATGATTATCAATTCGCTTGTTTCGTTTGCGGCGATATCGTCCGTTAGCTCGTGATCGAGAATGGGACCGGCGGCGGCGCGAATCTGAGTTACGAAGTATTCCGCCGTGATGCGATGTCGTTCGGCATAAGTTTCATACATTGCACGAACTTCCTGTTCGCTCAAACCGGTCGGAACGGCCTTTTGCACCATTGCGATGCTCAAACTCTGTTTCAGCGTGCAAATCATAATCAGATAGGCAATATGAATGCGATAATAACGCTTTTTCTGCGGCTCGGGCATGACCTTCGTGCGCACATAATTATTGATTGCCGCCGCAGTTATCGGTTGCTCGTCTTTTAATTCGGGCGGCAGATAATCCAAATATTGCCGCAAAAGCGAAATGACTTGCTCCATATAGAGACCGATATCCGGAATTTCATCCCATTGAGGCAGACGAAATCGCCGCAAATACTGCTCCCAACGCCGTAATTTCCCGGCAATCAGCTGTTTGTCGTAGGCCATATTCCGTCCCCCTTATATCATATCAAGAGCAGTATATCACATCCGATTCAAAACATCAAGCTCCGGAATACGACATTATGGGTTGACATGGTAGTGATTATGTGATAATATAATGTCAGACATTAGATTCAGCGAGGAAAGACTATGTTCGAAATTATTACCGATACAGCTTCCAACTTGACGGGGGAAATGCAGGCGGAATATAATATTTCCGTGCTTCCGCTTTCGTTCGATCTGGATGGAAAATCCGATATATGCCTTGATGTAACGAACTTTGACGGACATGCTTACTATGATGCCATTCGTGCAGGTGCGAAAGTAACCACATCGCAGGTTACGCCGCAGAAATACATCGATGCATTCAAGCCGATTCTCGAAGCGGGGAAAGATGTGCTGTTTATCGGCATTTCTTCCGGCGTCAGCGGCACGTATGCCTCTTCGGAAATTGCGGCGCGCGAATTGCGTGAAGAGTATCCGAACCGCAAGATTCATACCTTCGATACGCGCGGCGCTGCGTTTGGCGAAGGGCTGTTTGCGTTGTATGCCGCGGAATATCGCAACCAGGGCTTGGGTTTGGATGAAGTGATGGAGCTGCTGATTTCCCGCCGTGCTTCCATGTGCCAGGTATTCACCGTAGAGGATTTGAAATATCTGCGTGCTACCGGACGTCTTTCCGGCGTTCGTGCTCTGGTCGGAACGGTGCTGCAAATCAAACCGCTGCTTATCGGCAATCCGGCCGGTAAAATCATCTGCTTCGCCAAGGCGCGCGGAAGAAAAGCATCCATCGCCAAGATTGCAGAGATTTACGATCGCGAAGTGGTCAAGGCAGAGGAACAAACCGTGGCCATCACGCATTGTGATTGCCCCGAGGATGCGCAAATACTGGCTGATTTGCTGAACAAGAATCATCCGCCCAAGAAAATCCTGAATGTCGTTCATGAACCTGCGACCGGCGCTCATATCGGTCCCGGATCGCTTGCGCTGTTCTTCCTGGCCTCCAATGATGTCAGAAACCGTTTGGCAGGAGAATAATCATTCGCCGATGCAGCTGATTGCCTGTATCGGCTTGTTTTTTGTCTTTAAGTATAAATAATTCTTATGGTTGCATAATGCGAAATTTATGTCAGGATGTTATAATGAAGGAGATAACAGGAGGAGAGCGTATGGATATTTGGAGAATACTGAATCTCTTGGGCGGTGTGGCACTGTTTTTATACGGTATGGAGCTACTGGGCGTTGCGCTGAAAAAACTTGCGGGCGGAAAAACGCAGAAAAAGCTCGAAAAGCTGACGTCAAATCGCCTGAAGGGATTTTTCCTGGGGCTGATTACCACGGCGGTGATTCAATCGTCTTCGGCAACGACGGTTATGATATTGGGCTTTATCAATTCGGGGCTGATGAAAATCGGTCAGGCGTGCAGTGTGATTATCGGCGCAAATGTGGGCACAACGGTTACGGCCTGGCTTTTGAGTACGGCAGGCGTTTCCGGAACGAGTGTGATTGCCAATTTGCTGAAGCCGAGTGCTTTTGTTCCCGTATTGGCGCTGGTTGGCGTTGGCCTGCGGATGTTCTCAAAACGTGACAACATGCGCAATGTCGCTTCCATATTGCTCGGATTCTCCGTTTTGATGTTTGGCATGGAAATGATGTCGGATGCGGTTGAACCGCTTTCAAACGATCCTTTGTTTTTGAATCTCCTGACGGTGTTTTCGGGACCCTTGGCAGGTCTTTTAATCGGATTGATGATGACCGTTGTGCTTCAATCCTCCTCTGCGGCGGTCGGCATTTTGCAGGCGCTCTCCATGACCGGCGTGATTTCTCTGGGAACAACGATTCCGATTATCATGGGGCAGAACATCGGCGCTTCGATGCCTGTGCTGATTTCCGCTATCGGCTCGAAACGTGAAACGAAGCGCACGGCTTTGCTGTATCTTTTGTTCAATGTATTCGGAGCAGTGCTGATTATGGCGCTGTATTTTCCGCTGAAAGCCGTTTTAAGTCGGCAGATTTTCGATTACATCATGGACCCGTTTTCGATTGCCTGCCTGCATACGGGCTGTAAAGCGTTGATGACGGCAGTATTGCTTCCGCTGAGCAATCAGTTGATTCGATTCACCTATATTTTGATTCCCGATTCGCAGGCCGTTGAAGAGAGCGCCCTTTTGGATATGCGCTTGATTGAAACCCCTGCCGTGGCAGTGGCTCAAGCGCGCGAAACAACGCTGGCGATGGCGAAAAATGCACAAACGGCTTTGCTGAAAGCGAATGATTTGATTTTTTCGTGGGATACAGGCGAAGCGGCGGAAGTGGAACATCTTGAAGAAACGCTCGACCATTACGAAGATAAGCTGGGAACCTATCTTGTGAAGCTGTCGGATCATTCCATGACGCCGGCAGATGGAAGAGAGGACGCGCTGCTTCTGCACATGATCGGCGATTTCGAACGCATCGGCGATCATGCGGTGAATCTGAAAGAAGCGGCAGAGGAGCTTTTCACGAAGAAAACGAGCTTTTCCGAAGAAGCGAAAGACGAGTTGCTGTTGCTGCGAGAAGCCGTTCAGAATCTGCTTTCGCAGGCCATTACGGCGTTTTCACAGAAGGATGTCGAAGGCGCAAAGCGCGTTGAGCCGCTTGAGCAGGTTGTGGATTATTTGACGAAGGAACTGAAAACGCGTCATATCGATCGTCTGCGCGCGGGAAAATGCACAATCGAATTGGGATTCATATTCATGGACATCATCGGCAATCTCGAGCGTGTGGCCGATCATTGTTCGAATATCGCAGCAGCGTTGATTGAATCCTCTTTGGGAAGCATGGAAATGCATGATTATACCGTGCATGCCGTTGAAAGCGATGCGTTTCACAATTTGTATTGCCGATATCTCGAACAATATGCGCTTCCTGACCGCAAGGCATAAAATACACAGAATCTTCTCGAAAAGTGCTTGAAAAAGGGAATCAAAGCAGTTAGTCTTATGAATGTAAGAGAATGAAGAGAAGTGAAAAAGATTTTCCGCGGAGGCGAAAAAGAGTATGTTTGAAAGCGATGAGAGCGCCTATCTGAAGGCGAAAAAACTGGGAACGAAAGCATATCATGCCGCATTACAGCACGGCGAAAATCCGTATTTAGAGGTCTTGGACGAGCTGGTTCCGGATCGGCTGTCTCTTTCCCATGTGTATTTGAAATTGATGAGCATTCCGACGGATCGCATTGTCGGCACCGGAACGAAAGGGCGCACCAGCTCTTTTGCCTGTAATTTCATGCCGCTTTTGGAGGTAAACAGCGAATTCGGGGTTAAATGGGTAAACCTTTATCACAGCGTAAGCCAGGAAGGCGTGCGTGTGCCGATTAAGGTTTTGGAATACATGAACAAATATTATGTGCTGGAAGGCAACAAGCGGGTCAGCGTGTCCAAATTTATCGGTTCTCCGCTGATTGAAGCGGAGGTTACCCGCGTGATTCCGAAGCGCACGGATGCACTTGAAAATCGGATTTACTATGAGTATCTGGATTTTTATCGCGACACGCAGATTAACTATTTGTGGTTTTCCGATGTCGGCGGTTTTGCGCAGATTTACGAATATGCGGGCAAGACGCCCGGAGAAAAGTGGACGGCGGAGGAACTTGCGGACTTCCGTGCAACGTATCTCCAATTTGAAGAAGCGTTCAATTTGGTGGGCGCCGATTTGCTGAATATCACCTGCGGAGATGCGCTGCTGATTTATCTGAAAATTTACGGCTATCATCCCGGCCTCTATGTTCCCATGAACGAAATGCGCACGCGGTTGAATGCTCTGCACAGCGAAATTCATGCACGCACGCAGGACGGCTCCATTTCGCTCCTTATGAATACGGACGGACAGAAGCCCGGATTCATCCGCCAGCTGATTACGCCGCAGCCGCAGCAGCTCAAAGTTGCGTTTGTGCACCATCGTTCTCCGGAGGTTTCGGGATGGACGTATTGGCATGAACTGGGCAAAAACCGTGTGGAAAGCGTATTCAACGGAAATATTCAAACCAATTCGGTTTATAATGTCGACCCCGAAAAGTGCGAAGAGGTCATCAGCAATCAGATTGCCGATGGCGCAGACGTTGTATTCACCACTTCGCCCATACTGCTCGACGGCGCAATCAAGGCCGCTATCAAGAATCCGGAAGCGAAGGTGCTGAATTGTTCGCTGCTTCCCGAATACCATACGGTGCGTTCGTATTATCTGCGTTTGTATGAAGCAAAATTCATTATCGGTGCAATCGCAGGCGCAATGAGCGACAACAACCGCATCGGCTATGTCGCAGATTATCCCGTATACGGAACAACGGCGAGCATCAATGCATTCGCCCTCGGCGCACGTTTAACCAATCCGAGAGCCGAAGTGTTTCTGGAATGGTCAACGGTGAAGGATTCCGATCCGATTGCGACGATGGAAAAGAATCATGTATATGTGATTTCGAACCGAGATATCAGCGCCCCGTCGCATCAATCCATGGAATTCGGCTTGTATTTGCAGGATGGCGATACGCCCCGCAATCTCGCAATGCCCGTTTGGAATTGGGGACGGCTTTACGAAGATTTGCTGCGCCGCGTACAATCGGGAATGTGGCGCACAGACGGCATTCAGAACAGTGCGCAGGCCTTGAATTACTGGTGGGGCATGGATGTCGGCGCAATCGATGTGTTTTACTCCGGCAAACTCGATATGGGCACTCGCCGCATGACCGATTTGCTGCGCCACCAGATTAAATCCGGCACGCTGAAACCGTTTTCGGAAACAATCGTATCGCAGGACGGAAAAATTCGCTGCACCACGGGCAAATCGCTCACGCCTGCGGAAATCATTGCAATGGATTATCTTGCGGATAATGTGATCGGTTCGATTCCGACTGTGGAAGAAATGAAGCCCGAAGCCGTTTCGTTTGTCGAAATGCAGGGCATTCACAGCATCAAAGCGCCCGATACCTCTGAAATTTGCTGGACAGAGCCGTCCGCAGATCATGAATAACGGAACAAACCTGATGAAGGGGAACATGAAATGAAATTGCTGCTGCTCGCCGATGAACCGAATTTGCGCCTGTGGGATCACTTGGATCGGAAGTTGCTGGATGGCGTGGATCTCGTTCTGTCGTGCGGAGATTTACCGGCGAA
>CAVHAH010000109.1:0-7064 GCA_963633785.1 bacterium | reverse complement strand
TCACCGAGAAAACCACGCCCACCGCACCGGTTGCGGAGGTGCCGAGTTTGCCGACGAAATAGGTGTCTGCCATGTTGTAAAACGAGGTGACCAGCATGCTGATCATCGTCGGAATCGCCAGCTTCACAATCAGCGGGCGAATCGGCGATTCCGTCATTGTTTTGAATTTTTCTTCCTGCGTAACGGTTTTCATTTTATTTCCTCACATTTCGAATTCAAACAGCGTGACCTGACTGGTTTTCGGCAGGTCGTTGATACATCCGAGCTTCTCGAATGTGGCAATCAGCGATTTGGAAACCTTGCGGCGCAGCATATCATCCTGCGAGATGAACTTGCCGCCCTTTCGGGATTCGACAAACGCCTCCGCCGCACTTTGCCCGACGCCCGGCAGCGAAGTCAGCGGCGGCAGAATTTCGCCGTCGTCGCAAAGCAGATAGTCCGTTGCGGAGGATTGATAGATGTCCACGGGCTTCACGTGCACGCCCCGCAGATTCATTTCAATCAGCATTTCGAGAATCGTGTTTTCGCCGTCCATGGCATCGGTGCGCTCGTTTCGGTCGAGCTGCTTGATTGCATCGATCATCGCCCGCAAATCATCCACGTTGCGCGTGGTCATGCGCGTGGCATCGAAGCTCTCCGCATTTCGGGAAAGATAGCAGCAGTAATACGCCGACGGATAGAAAATCTTGAAATAGGCGATTCGCAGCGCCATCGTGACATACGCCACCGCATGGGCTTTCGGGAACATATACTTGATTTTCTTGCAGCTGTCGATAAACCACGGCGGAACGTCCGGCGCCGCCTGAAGCGCTTCCTCCATGAACGGCTGCAAGCCCTTGCCCTTTCGAACGGATTCCATGGTTTTGAATGAAACCTCCGAATCGATGCCGTAGGAAATCATCTGATTCATGATGTCGTCTCGGGTGCAGATACATTCCTTCAGCGGAACGCCCTGCCGCACCAGATCCTGCGCATTGCCCACCCAAACGTCCGTGCCGTGGGAGAGCCCCGAAATGCGAATCAGCTCCTCCATGGTTTTCGGCTGGGTTTCCTTGAGCATGCCGCGAACGAACTTCGTTCCGAATTCGGGAACGCCCAACGTGCCGCTTTCGGAAACGCCCAGCTCCTGGGCCGTGATGCCCAGCGCCTCCGTTCCCGAGAACAGCGAAATAATCTTGCCGAATACCTCGGGGTCATTCAGCGGAACCGCCTGCGGCGCAATGCCCGTGAGATCCTGCAGTTTGCGCAGCATCGTGGGATCATCGTGGCCGAGCACGTCGAGCTTCACCAGAACGTCATGCATGGAGTTGAAGTCGAAATGCGTGGTGATGGTTTCGGTGGTCTGGTCGTCGGCGGGGTGCTGAATCGGCGTGAATTGATAGATTTCGTAGTCCTTGGGCAGAACCACCATTCCCGCAGGATGCTGACCCGTTGTGCGCTTCACGCCCGTGATGCCGCGCGCAAGGCGTTCCTTTTCGGCGTTCGTGAGCGAGAGATTGCGCTCCTCGGCGTATTTAAGCACATAGCCGTAAGCGGTTTTCTCCGCAACGGTGCCGATGGTTCCCGCGCGGAAACAGTTCTCCGTTCCGAACAGCTCCTTGATGTAATTGTGGGCAACGGGCTGATACACGCCCGAGAAATTCAAGTCGATATCGGGAACCTTGTTGCCCTTGAATCCCAGGAAAACTTCAAACGGAATGTTGAATCCGTCCTTGAGCATGAGCGTGCCGCATTCGGGGCAGTCTTTCAGCGGCAAATCCAAACCCGTTGAATACTCCTTCGGCACTTCGAATTCATGGTGCTTGCATTTCGGACATACATAGTGCGGCGGCAGTGAATTCACCTCCGTGATGCCCGAAAGATACGCCACCAGCGAAGAACCGACCGAACCTCGGGAACCGACGATATAGCCGTCCGAAAGCGATTTCGCCACCAGCTTCACGGCAATCATGTACAAAGTGGAGAATCCGTAGCCGATAATCGCGCCCAATTCCTTATCCACGCGCTTCTGAACGATTTCGGGCAGGGGAGAACCGTAAATGGATTCCGCCTTCGTCATCACCAGATTGCGCAGTTCGCCCTCCGCTTCGGGCCAGAACGGCTGGAACGTCTCCTTGCCTTCGGGGTGGGGAAGGAATACCTTCACATCGCCCACGCGGTCGGCAATCATGTTCGGGTTGGTAACAACGATTTCCTTCGCCTTTTCACGCCCCAGATACGAGAATTCCTCCAGCATTTCATCGGTGGTTTTGAAATACAGCGGCGGCTGAAAATCCGCATCGTCAAAGCCCTTCGTGGCTAAGAGAATCGCGCGGTAAATGCTGTCGGTGGGGTTGAGGAAATGCACGTCGCCCGTGGCGCACACGGGAATATTCAGCTTTTCGCCCAACCGCACGATTTTGCGATTCAGCTCACGCAGACCGTCGTCATCCTTCACCGTGCCTTCACGCACGAGAAAGCCGTTGTTTCCGATGGGCTGAACCTCGAGGTAATCATAGAATTTTGCGATTTTCTCAATCACCGATGTGCGCTCGTTGTTCAGAATCGCCCGAAACAGTTCGCCCGATTCGCAGGCACTGCCCACAATCAGCCCTTCCCGATATTTCTCAATCAGGCTTCTGGGAATGCGCGGCGTTCTGTGGAAATAGTGCAGATGCGCCTCGCTCACCAGCCGATACAGATTCGTGATGCCCGTTTGAGAGGTCGCCAGAAGAATAATGTGATACGCCTGCTTGCCCGCATCCACTTCAAAACAGGTATTCAATTCGCTGAGCTTGGTGATTCCCTTGCGTGAAATCACGTCTGCGAACATCTTCACCATCACCTGCGCCGTGGCCCGTGCATCGTGAACGGCACGGTGGGCATTCGTGAGCGACACGTTGAACATCTTCGTGAGCGTTCCCAATTTGTGATTCTTGATGTTCGGATAGAGATTTCTCGCCAAAGCCAGCGTGTCCAGCGTGATAAAATCGAATTCACGCCCGATTAAGGGGAACGCACGGCGGAAAAACGCCATATCAAACGAAGCGTTGTGCGCCACCAGCACCGCACCTTCACAGAACTTTGCGAAATCGGGCATAACTTCTTTGAGCGTGCGTTTGCCCGAAAGCATTGCGGAGGTGATGCCCGTAATCTGCACGATTTTGTCCGGAAGCGGGCGCTGAGGGTCAATCAATTCGGAGAACGAATCCACCTCCACGCCGTTTTCGAAGCGCACCGCACCGATTTCGATAATGGAATCGGTGAATGTGTTCAGCCCCGTGGTTTCCACATCCAGCACCACATAGGTGTTTTCGATTTTCTCCTCGCCCGCACCCTTCACGATGTCGGCGGAATCTTCAATCAAATAGCCTTCACAGCCGGGAATCAGCTTGATGCCCGCCTTCTTCGCCGCACCGAATGCTTCGGGGAACGACTGCACCACGCCGTGATCCGTGACCGCAATCGCCTTGTGCCCCCAAGCCGCCGCCTGTTTAATCAAATCCGTGGCGGAGGCGCAGGCGTCCATGGTGGAGAATGTGGTGTGTAAATGCAGTTCCACGCGCTTTTCGGGCGCATTGTCCCGACGAACGGGCTTTTCCGCTTCCATGATGTCCGCCACCATCAAAACCATTTCATGCTTGAAATCATCATAGCGGTAACTGCCCCGCACCGTGGCCCATTTGCCGTTTTTCAGCTTGTCCGAAAGCAAATCCGCCTGCGCCTGCATCGTTTTTGCGCTCGCATCCGCACCGCGCTTGCCGCTTAGGAAGATTTTACAGTTGACCGAACCCAGATAATCCGTCATGGAGAATGTAACGATTTTCATCTTGCCGGTCTTCGTGTCCAGCATTTCAAGCCCCGAAACCTCGCCCCGAACCGTACAGCGGCCCGTGGATTCGGTCAGCTGATTCATATCGGTAATGGTGTCGTGAATGGGCTTTCCGTAAACCACATCCGCAGGCATCGGCTTTTTCTCTTTTTCGGCGTTTTGCGCGCGCAGATTCGTGTCCATCGCCAGCGCATCCAATTCACGGGCACGGGCTTCGGCGATTTCGCGAATGTGCTTTTCCTCATCGCCCCGAACCTGAATCTGCACGGTGCAGTGAATGGAGAACATTTCACGCAGCAGCATTTCGATTTGGTGATCCGTTCCCCGTTTTTTCAGAAACGATGCGCCCTCTTCGGATGACACGCTGATTGTGAGCGTTTCGCCTTCCAGCAGCCAGCCTTCGCCGTTCCAGTCGATGAATGCCGCCGCCCCCGGATTCTCCCGCCGAAGAATATCCCGCAAAAGATTGAGTGCGCAGGTGATGTCCGCCTGCACACGCTCCTTCAGCCCCGGATAACTCACGAACGTTTCCACCTGCACGGCGGGAAAGGCGTTTTCGAAGTTCTTTTGAATCAACGCATATTCACTTTTTGTCAAAAGGCGCGCCGCATTCAGGCGCACCTTCATATTTCCCGTTTTCTTGGAAATGCTCACGCGCATCAGGCTCAATACGTCCACCAGCGCGCGGTTGTCTTCTTCAAACAGATTTCTCCAAACTTCGCTCATTTTTCGCCTCCGCCTGCAGCCGGTTCAACACAAAGCCCGCCGCATAAAAGGTTGTTTCATAGCGCATGAAATCAAAAATGTTCCTGTCCCACTGCAAATTCAGGTTTGCGGGGAATTCATCGTCCGCATCCCAAAACAGAAGGCGCATGGAAATATCTTTGAATACCGGAATATCATAGCCCGCATCGCCCACGGGCAGTTTGATTCCGTTCAGGCGTGCGCACGCCGCACATAATTGTTCGCACTTTCCCGAAAAGAAATCGGCCGTGCCCTGAAACAGGGAGCCGTTCGGCGCACTCGACACGTTTCTCTGATTCCAGACGTTTTCGAACAGACCCGCAATGCGCGCATTCGGCTTGGAATCGCAGAGGATGTCGTAAATCGTCATGCCGTCGTTGTGATCGGCGGGGCACCAAACGCCGTCGAACCGCTCAATCGCCGCCGTTTTTCGGCAAATCCGATATTCCTTCGATAAAAAATTCAGAAACAGAAATTCCGAATCGCTTCGCAAATCAAACCGCCGAATCATGTCCGCCTGCTCGTATTTCAAAAACAGTTCGCGCGTGCGCTCCAGCGTGATTCGGTAATTGTCCCGCTTTTCAGGAACGCTCATCGGCAATCCTCCTGATTTCGGCAATCAGCGCTCCCGCCAAATCGCCCCGAACCGTGCGCGCGGGCTGACCCTTCACAAACAGCGCACCGCCGTCACGACCGCCCGCAATGCCCAAATCCGCTTCCTTCGCCTCGCCCGGGCCATTCACAACACAGCCCATCACGGCCACCTTCATCGGAATCTTGATGTCCGCCGTTTCTTCACGCACACGGGCGGCAATGCCGGGAACGTCAATCACGGTGCGTCCGCAAGTGGGGCAGGAGACGATTTCAATGCAGTCACGCCGCAATCCGCAGGCACGCAGTATCGACAATCCCGCCGCAACTTCCGGAATCGGATCGCCCGAAAGCGAAACGCGAATCGTGTCGCCGATGCCCTCCATCAGCAGCGTTCCGATGCCCACCGCCGATTTCACCACGCCCACATCCGCCGTTCCCGATTCGGTCACGCCGATATGCTGGGGATAATCGCTCACCTTGTCGGCCAGTCGGCAGGCTTCGATCATCGTGCGCACGTCTGTGGCTTTGTAGGAGAGCACGATGGAATCATACCCCGCCCGTTCAAGCATTCTCGCATGATTCAATCCGCTTTCCACCATGGCTTCGGGCGTCACGCCGCCGTATTTGCGCAAGAGATCTTTTTCAATCGACCCCGAATTCACGCCGATGCGCACGGGAATGCGGTATTGCTTCAGGCAGTCCGCCAGAATGCGCACGTTTTTTTCGCCGCCGATATTGCCCGGATTGATGCGCACCTTGGAAATGCCGTTTTCGATAGACTGTATCGCCAGCTTGTAATCAAAGTGAATGTCCGCCACCAGCGGCACGGGGCTTTTGTCCACCAGTTCTCGAACCGCCGCCGCACACTGCGCATCATAGACCGAAACGCGCACGATGTCCGCACCTGCCGCCGCCATGGCGTGAATCTGCGCAAGCGTGGCGACGGTATCGCGCGTATCCGTGTTGGTCATGGTTTGAACCGAAACGGGCGCACCGCCGCCGATGGCGACCTTGCCCGCATATACCTGCTTTGTCATGAATTGCCTCCGACTGCTTGAATGAGATTTCCCAGATTGGCAATGTCGTGCCAGGTCAGCACCACAAACAGAATAATGAACAGCCCGAACCCGATCAGATGCACCATGCCCTCTTTTTCGGGCGGAACGGGCTTGCCCCGAATCACCTCGAAGAACAGAAACACCAGCCGCCCGCCGTCGAGCGCAGGCAGCGGCAGAAGATTCATAATTCCCAGATTCAGGGAAATCAGAAACAGAATATCGAGAATGCGGGAAGCGTCCTGCTGAACCACTTCGCTGATAACCACAACCGTGCCGACCGTGCCGCTGACTTCATCTGCGCCCTGACCCTGGAAAATCAGCTTGCGAAGCGTGTCGAACAGCTGATCCGTGACCTGCTTCATCATTCTGAACGATGCGGGAATCGCTTCGAAGAAGGTGAATCCCCTGGTTGTGAATGTGATTCCCAACTGATAGGCAACGGTTCCGTCTTCGCTTTCAACGGCCGTCGGCACAACGTCGATATCAACGCTTTCCTCTTCCCGTTTAACGGTGAGCACCAGGCTTTCGCCCGTTTGAATCTCCGCTCGCAATGCCGTAACGCCGCTTTGATTCTGCTCGATGGATTCGCCGTTCACCGCCAGAATGGTATCGCCTTCCAGCAGTCCCGCCGTCTGTGCCGCCGAATCCGGAGTTACCAACTGAACGGTCGGCAGAACATCTGCGATGTAATAGGAACACAGCAGCACCACACAGGCGACAAACGCCACCACGAAATTCATTCCCGGCCCTGCGAACACCGTGGCAATGCGCTTCCACACATTGGCGTTGTTCATTGCGTTGCTTGCGGGATTCTGTTCGTCCTCGCCCACAAACGAGCAAAAGCCGCCCAGGGGAAT
>CAVHAH010000108.1:0-7222 GCA_963633785.1 bacterium | reverse complement strand
ACGGTCTTTCCGTCGTCGTTCGCACGCATATAGAACGCCTTGATTTCCTTCGGCCAATCGGTTACGAACACGGGCTTGCCGAAGTGCTTTTCGGTCAGATAGCGCTCGTGCTCGGTTTGCAGATCGCTGCCCCAGTAAATCGGGTATTCGAACTTTTCGGAACAGTTGGTGAGAATGTCGATTGCTTCCGTGTAGGAGCAGCGCACAAATTCGCTGTCACGCACGAACTTCAACCGCTCAATCAGTCCCTTGTCCACAAAGCCGTTCAGGAAATTCATTTCCTCGGGGCATTCCTCGAGCACGGCGGAGATGATGTATTTTACCATTTCCTCCTGAAGATCCATATCTTCCTTGAGCGTTGCGAATGCGATTTCGGGCTCAATCATCCAGAATTCGGCGGCGTGGCGAGGCGTATAGGACTCCTCCGCACGGAACGTGGGGCCGAAGGTATAGATGTTTCTGAATGCCTGTGCGAAAATCTCCGCATTGAGCTGACCGGAAACCGTGAGCGAAACGGGCTTGGAGAAGAAATCCTTGGAATAATCCACCTTGCCGTCTTCGGTCATGGGCAGTGCATCGGGATCGAGCGTGGTTACACGGAACATTTCGCCTGCGCCTTCGCAGTCGCTTCCGGTAATCAGGGGCGTGTGCACATAAAGATAGCCCTTATCATGGAAGAAGCGATGAATCGCCTGTGCGGCAACGGAACGCACGCGGAATGCACACTGGAACAGATTCGCGCGGGGGCGAAGATGCTGAATCGTGCGCAGATATTCAAGCGTGTGGCGCTTCTTCTGAAGCGGATAGTCCGACGGGCTTTCACCCACAACGGTCACTTCCGTTGCCTTCAATTCGAAGGGCTGTTTCATTTCGGGCGTGAGCACCAGCGTACCGCTGACTTCGATGGCAGCGCCGACACTGATACGGCGGACCAGCTCGCGATAATTATTCAGCTTGTCCTCCTCGAGGATGATTTGAAGGTTACGAAAGAAGGTGCCGTCATTCAATTCAACGAATGCGAAGGCCTTCGATTCACGCGTGGTACGAACCCAGCCGTTCACCTTGACGTCCTCAAGATTTGCAGAAGGCATTTCGGTATAAAGCTGTTTTACGAGATAGTGCGCCATATTTAGCTCTCCTTTCCGAACAGATATGAACAGATATGCCCCTATTATAGCCGTTTGAATTGCGAATGTAAAGTATTTAAGAGTAAAGAATTCAATTAAAAACGGCACGAAAAATCGTGCCGTTATGGAGAGAACTTTGAGCGTTATCGGTTTGCGATGCTATAGTCGATAACCGTATTGGGAATCAGATATTCGTTGGCGCCGCACTGTTCGCAGCCCGTCAGGCCCTGTTCAAGCGCCTCATCGCGCGGAATCAGCGTGTAATCGCCTTCGAATTTCGGGCATTCATCGGTGGTGTGGCAAAGGCCGTTTCCGTCCTGCCAGAGGCAATGCTCGTTCACGTATTCGGGCTTCGGCGGTTCACAGCGGCTGCACCACTTATAGCCGTCGGCCACCTCGCTGAGAGGATACGAATCCGCACCGCTCATGCCCTTGCACACCGAATATCTGTGATACCATTTGCCGGTGGAGGAATGGTAGACAATCGCTTCGCCTGCTTCCTTCAGGGCGTATTCGGGGGTCACGGTTTCCGGTTCGGGCGTCGCAGTCGGCGTCGGTTCGGGCGTTTCGGTGGTTTCGGGGGTATTCGTAGGCTCAACGGATGCGGAAGAACCCTGCGTGCGCGTTGCCATATACAGACCTGCCTTGCAGGTGGTGCACGGAGAATAATCGTTTTCCAGAACATCCGCAAGCGTCATCAAAGTCCAATCGCCCGTGAAATTCGAGCATTCATCGCTCAAATGGAACAGGTGATTCTCATCCGCCCAGACAACATCCTTCTTGTCGAGAATGTCCGAATCGGGGGAGGAGCACTTGCTGCAGCTCTTATAACCTGCGGCCACGGCTTCGGAAAGCGTTCCCGCCGGAGCACCGTTCATGCCCGAGCAATTCGCCGACATGTGATAGCGCTTGCCGCCCTTCTTATAATAGACCACGGCTTCGCCTGCATCCTTCGGTTCAAGTTCTGCGGACACAACGGCGGTCGGCGCAACGGTCGGTTCCTCGGTGGGTGCTTCGGTGGGCGCTTCGGTCGGTACTTCCGTAGGTGCTTGCGTGGTTTCTCCGGATTCGGTCGCTTCGGGCGTTGCGGAAATCTCCGTGGCTTCGGGGGTGATTTCCGGTTCGGCGGTGACTTCGAGAGTGGCCTCAACGGTCGGCTCGGCGGTTGCGAGCGTCGGCACCTCGGTTTCATCCGAATCGGATTGGGTGAATTTCGCAACCAGCGCAGTCACATCGTCTTTCGTTTGCAGGGCGAAATCCAGGGAATCCGCGGCTTTGGAAAGGGATGTGCGCACGAGCGCATCGCTCAAATCCTTTGCGGTATCCGCCGCCACCACGGCACGATCGCAGATGGTCTGATAGACCGAACCGATGTTGTCGGCCGCATGATCGAGAAAGTCATTCACATTGTCCTGCGTGCGGGTAATATCGGGATTGCCGGTCTGAATGGTCAATGCGCCGATGCAGAGGCAGCCGCACAGAACGAGCGTAATAATAGAAGTAAGCAGTTTCGACATCGCTCTGAAACGCACCTTGCGCTGCCAGAGCATAATCATGCCCAACGGCCAAAGGATTATCGAAAACAGAAATGTGAAGGCGATATAAAACACGCCCGCTTTTTTCCTTTTTTTCTTCGGACGATTCGGCGAATTCGAAGCGGTACCGTAGCCGCCGCGCTTTTCCGAACGCATCACATAATCGCCCCCGTGTCGGCGGGCAAACAGCTGCAGATTCACATCTGCGCCGGCTGAATTCTCACGATACATGGCGCTGTCCTCTCTATAATAAGTCGATATAAGTATCCATTACACACGATACATTATACCATATTCATTTCGAAAGTACAAACGACAACATTATGACGAATTGCGCTTCTTTTTGTCGGATTCCGGTCAATTTACATTTTTGCCTGAAACTTAACGCTTCGAATAGAAGGAATAAAGGGGGGGATGTCGAATTAAAGGAATTTGGGTTTCGTTGAAATTTTTGATATATAGTAGAGCAGGAGGGAAATTCATGAATGTGGAACGCAATATGCCCGTCGTTCGCGAACGCAAAAATGCGATTCTGAAGGGCGACCCGGAGCTCTGCGCACAGCAGAAGAAGGCCGGCAAGCTCCTGGCAAGGGAGCGCATTGCGGCGCTTCTCGATGCGGCGAGCTTTGTTGAACTGGATGTGTTGAATGCGGAAGCAGGCGTGGTAACCGGTTACGGCACGGTGCAGGGAAATCCTGTATACGTATACGCCCAGGATGTGACCGTTAACGGCGGTGCAATGGGCGCCGCACACGCACGCAAAATCGTAAAGGTAATGGATATGGCCGAGAAGACCGGCTGCCCGGTTGTCGGCATGCTCGACACCGCAGGCGCACGCCTGGATGAGGGCGTGGATGCGATGAATGCCTACGCTGCAATCGCCGGCCGTGTGAGCAAGCTCTCCGGCGTGGTGCCGCAGATTTCTCTGGTGCTGGGTCAGTGCGGCGGTATCGCATCTGCGATTGCGGGCATGACCGATATTACCGTGATGAGCGAAAACGGTGCGATGTTTGTCAACGGCCCGATGGTTGTTTCCGCTCTGTCCGGCAAGCAGGTTTCCATGGAAACGCTCGCAGGCACGCAGGCGGCCACGACTGCCGGAATCGCCCAGCTGACGGCGAAGACCGATGAAGAAGCCATTGCGCTTGCACGCAAGCTGGTGGGCATGCTTCCGGTGAACAATATGGACGATGCCGTGGCGGAATCCAACGACGATGTGAACCGTGAATTGGCGGAATTGAATCTGGCGGATCAGATTGACGATGTGCGCAGCGTGATTCGTTCGATTGCCGATAACGGCGATATTCTCGAGCTGGATGCCAACTTTGCTCCCTCCATGGTTACCGCTCTTGCGAAAATCGGCGGCACGACCGTGGGCTTTATCGCCAACCAGTCTTCGAAGGACGAAGGCCGCCTGACCGTTTACGGCTGCAAGAAGGCGGCACGCTTTGCGAGCTTCCTCGATTGCTTCTCGATTCCGGCAATCACGATTGTGGATTCGATGGGCATGAAGGTCAGCACCGCACCGCAGGGCGAACTGGCACGCAATGCGGCACAGCTTCTCAGCGCGATGACCCAGTCCACCAACGTTCGCATTGCGCTTATCGCAGGCAACGCCGTGGGCATGAGCTATACGGCTTTGGCTTCCCGTGCGGCGAGCGATGTGGTTTACGCATGGCCGGGCGCGGTTGTGAGTGCGGTAACGCCGAAAATTGCGGCACAGCTGAATTATGAATCCGAGCTCAAGAGCGCAGAAGATCCGTATTCCAAGCGTGAAGAGCTTGAAAAGCGCTATATGGACGAAGTTGCCGATGGCGTGCATGCGGCAGTGAAGGGCTATGTGGACGACGTGATTGAGCCGGCCCAGACCCGTCAGATGATTGCCGCGGCGCTCGAAATGCTTTCAGGCAAGCGTGAGAGCAATCCTGCCCGCAAGCATGGCAATATGCCGCTGTAAGGAGGATATACCATGAGTGATTTTTTGACTACGCTTGCTTACGGCGGAAAGGTTGCGGTTATCGGCATGCTGATCGTTTTTCTCGGTCTGATTCTGCTGATTGCGGTTCTGTCGATCATGGCGCAGGTCTTCAAGGCGCTCGACAAGTCTGCCGACAAGCAAGGCAAGATGTTGCAGTAAGGAGGAAGCACCATGAGTGATTTTTTGACCACGCTCGGTTACGGCGGAAAGGTTGCAGTCATCGGTATGCTGATCGTTTTCCTCGGTCTGGTTCTGCTGATTGCGGTTTTGACGCTGATGGCGCAGATCTTCAAGGCATTCGACAAATCCGATGTGAAAAAAGAAGCACCGAAGCAGGAAACCGCGGCGCCTGTGCAGGCAGCGCCCGCCGTTGAAGAAGCTGAAGAGGAAATCGTAGACGATACGCAGTTGATTGCCGTGATTGCGGCTGCAATCTGCGCATATGCGCCGGACGGCAAAAAGCTGGTTGTGCGCAAGGTTCGCCGTGTGAACGGCTGGAATCGTGCCGCACGCGAAGAGCAGATGTCTCGCTTTTGATTGATTATAAACAGAAGAATTTAGGAGGAAAAGAAAATGCGCAAGTTTTCCATTACCGTGAACGGTCAGGCATATGAAGTTGAAGTTGAAGAGCTCGGCGCAGCATCCGTTGCCGCTCCCGTGGCAGCTCCCGTTGCCGCTCCCGCACCTGTTGCCGCACCCGTAGCCGCCGCACCCGTGGCAGCGCCGAAGCCGGCAGCCAAGCCCGCCGCAAAGCCCGCCGCCGCAGGCAGCGTAAGCGTTTCCGCTCCGATGCCCGGCAACATCAACGATGTGCGTGTATCCGTCGGTCAGGCTGTGAAGAAGGGCGACGACCTGATTATCCTCGAAGCCATGAAGATGGAAAATGAAATCAAGGCGCCGCAGGACGGCACCGTCGCAAGCGTAAACGTTACCAAGGGCGCAACCGTCAACACCGGCGATGTGCTTGTTACGCTGAACTGATTCTGTCTTTGCTGCGATATAGGGGGTTCAAAAGATGCGCAGAATTAAAAAGGTTAAGCCCGCACGGGCGCTCGTCTGCCTTCTGCTTTGCTTCATGCTTCTGAGCGTTTGGGCACTGGCGGAAGACAGCACGACCACAACGAATACCCAGTATATGGAAATGGAAGTCATCGATGAGGACGCGGTTGCCGCGGCGGTTGAAGAAGCCAGCGCGCAGGACGAGGATCCGGAAATCAGCATTCTCGACGGATTGAAGAACATTGCTCAATCCACGGGCTTTGCGCAGGGCGAATGGAGACAGTATGTCATGATCGCCGTTGCCTGCCTGCTTTTGTATCTGGCAATCGTAAAGGGATTCGAGCCGCTGCTGCTGCTCCCGATTTCCTTCGGTATGCTGCTTGCAAACCTGCCTGCGGCGGGTCTGACCAGCTACACCGGCCCCGGCTACACCTTCTATGATACCCTTCAGGAGGCCGTTGTGGCGGCAACCCGTTTGGGCAAGGAAACCAGCGACATCGTTTGGCGCTATTGCGAAGAAGCGGGCATGATGAAGTACAGCCTGCAGACCGCAAACGGCGGCTTGATGTATTACCTCTACCACGGCGTAAAGTGGGGCATTTTCCCGCCGATTATCTTCATGGGCGTCGGCGCAATGACCGACTTCGGTCCTCTGATTGCAAACCCGAAGTCTCTGCTGCTGGGTGCAGCGGCACAGCTGGGCATCTTCCTGACCTTCATCGGCGCAAAGCTGCTGGGCTTCTCTGCGGCTGAAGCGGGCGCAATCGGCATCATCGGCGGCGCAGACGGCCCGACCGCCATCTTCGTTACCACCAAGCTCGCTCCGCATTTGCTTGGGCCTATCGCCGTTGCGGCATATTCCTACATGGCGCTCGTTCCGGTCATTCAGCCGCCGATTATGCGTGCATTGACCACCAAGAAGGAACGCTCGATTCGCATGGGTCAGCTCCGCAAGGTTTCCAGAACCGAGCTGGTTATTTTCCCGATCATGGTCACCATCATCGTTTCCCTGCTTCTGCCCGATGCGGCTTCGCTGGTCGGTATGCTGATGCTCGGTAACCTGATGCGCGTATCCGGCGTTGTGGAACGTCTGAACAAGACCGCTCAGAACGAACTTTGCAACATCGTTACCATCATGCTCGGCCTCACCGTCGGTGCGACCACGCAGGGCCCGACCTTCCTGACTTTGTCTACGATTAAGATTGTTGTTCTGGGCGTTATCGCATTCGGCTGCGGCACGGCAGGCGGCGTATTGCTGGCAAAGCTGATGAACGTTCTCTACCATGGCACCATCAACCCGTTGATCGGTTCCGCAGGCGTTTCCGCTGTTCCGATGGCGGCGCGTGTTTCTCAGAAAGAGGGACAGCGTGAAGATCCGGGCAACTTCCTGCTGATGCATGCAATGGGTCCGAACGTTGCGGGCGTTATCGGCAGTGCGGTTGCCGCAGGCGTGTTTATCGCTCTGTTCGCGAAATAATGTGATTCCGAATCTCCCGTGAAAGGGAGATTCGGGTTGAAATGGAGGAATTACTCATGGCGAAAGTGATGATTACCGAAACCATCCTTCGCGACGCGCATCAGTC
>CAVHAH010000107.1:4039-7278 GCA_963633785.1 bacterium | reverse complement strand
TTGCGGTGCTTTTGCGGAAGATGAAAGCGCGCAATCTGATTTGCACGCAACGGGATTTAACCGACGGAAGAATGCTGGCCGTTCAGATTACCGATCACGGGCGTGAAGTATTTCGCCAAATCGAAAACGAGCTGCGTGAAAAAATCGGATATGTTATTGATGCTGTAGGCATGGAACGCATGATGACTTACGCACAGATTACGCTTGAAATTCATGCGGCTCTGAATGCATGCAATAATGAAAGCGCATCGCAAAGGAAGTGAATTTGAATGTGCAATAACGAACGCTGTTCTTTGGGCATTGATATCGGTTCGACGACCGTGAAATGTGTTTTGATGCAAAACGACAAAATTCTCTTTCGGGATTACCGCCGTCATTTGTCCAGAGTGCGTCAAACCACGCTTCAAATGCTCAAGGATATCAAAAATGAATACCCGAACATTCAAACATCCGTAATGCTTTCGGGCTCTGCGGCGCTGGGTCTGGCACAGGAAGCGAATCTTCCGTTTGTTCAAGAGGTTTATGCAACGGGAAAGATTGTTGAAAAATATGCGCCGGATACGGGCGTGGTGATTGAACTGGGCGGAGAGGATGCCAAGGTCATCTTTCTGGACGGCGGCATTGACGAACGCATGAACGGAACCTGCGCCGGAGGAACGGGCGCATTCATCGATCAGATGGCGGTTCTTTTGAATATGACCGTTGCACAGATGGACCGTGCGAGCCTTGAAGCACAGCAGTTGTATCCGATTGCCTCCCGCTGCGGCGTTTTCGCCAAGAGCGACATTCAACCGCTGCTCAATCAAGGAGCGAATAAATCGGACATCGCCGCAAGCATTTACCAATCCGTGGTCAATCAAACAATCACGGGATTGATTCAAGGACGGGATATTCGCGGAAAAGTGATGTTTCTGGGCGGCCCGCTGTATTATTGTGACGGACTGAAGCAGCGTTTCCGTGAAACATTGAAATTGTCCGATGAAAACGCCATTTTCCCCGAGTATGCGCTGTATGCCGTGGCGATGGGCGCTGCGATTTGCGCAAATGCGAGCGAAACGATTACGCCCGAGGCACTCATCGAACGCATCGAAAAACACGTACATACAGAGAATTCAGGTGCAAACCGCTTGCCTGCGCTGTTTGAAAGCGAACAGGAGTATCGCGAATTCACACAGCGGCATGCCCGTGCGACCGTTCCGACGGGGGATATTCATACCTATTGCGGTCGTGCGTGGCTCGGAATCGACTGCGGAAGCACGACCACCAAGCTGGTTTTGATTGATGAAAACCGCTCCGTGTTGTATTCTTATTACGGCTCCAACCAAGGAAATCCCGTTACGCTCGTTCGTGAAAAGCTTCTCGAAATCGAAAAGCTGTGCGAAGACCGTATTGAAATCTGCGGAAGCTCCGTAACGGGCTATGGAGAAGACCTGATTCGACACGCATTTCATATCGATGAAGGCGTTGTGGAGACCATTGCGCATTATACGGCGGCGAAATATTTCCAGCCGAATGTTGATTTTATACTGGATATCGGCGGTCAGGACATCAAGTGTTTCAGAATCAGAAACGGTGCAATCGACAGCATCATGCTCAATGAAGCCTGTTCCTCGGGCTGCGGATCGTTTATCGAGACCTTTGCAAGCGCCATGGGGTATACGGCGGCGGAATTTGCGGAATTGGGCATCTTTGCGCAAGCCCCTGTGAATCTCGGCTCACGCTGCACGGTTTTCATGAATTCATCGGTCAAGCAATCTCAAAAGGACGGCGCAAGCGTGGAAGATATCTCCGCAGGCCTTTCCGTCAGCGTTGTCAAGAATGCTTTGTACAAGGTTATACGCGCTGTTTCTCCGAAGGAACTGGGCGAGCATATCGTGGTACAGGGCGGCACATTCTTCAATAACGCCGTGTTGCGTGCATTTGAACGCGAGATTGATGCGCAGGTCATTCGCCCGACGATTGCGGGCTTGATGGGCGCATACGGTGCGGCGATGCATATTATGCACTGCCAAAAGAGTACACTTCTGAATTCGGAAGCGCTTGAGAATTTCGAACATCATTCCGTTTCATCCGTGTGCAAGGGCTGTTCAAACCACTGCCGATTGACAATCAATCGCTTTGCAAACGGCGGCAGTTTTATTTCGGGCAATCAGTGTTCGCGCGCCTTGGGAAAGAAAGTCACAGAGCCGCTGCCCAATCTGCACGAGTGGAAGCGTGAATATCTGAGAAATCTGAAACCGATTCCCGGAAAGCGCGGGAAAATCGGCATTCCGATGGCGCTTTCCACTTATGAATTGGCTCCGCTGTGGCATGCTTTCTTCACGCAACTCGGTTACGAAGTGTGCTTTTCCGAATTGTCCACGCGGGCAACCTACGAAAAGGGGCAATTCTCGATTCCGTCCGACACGGCATGCTATCCGGCGAAAATCATGCACGGGCATATTACCGAGCTTCTGAATCAGGGAATCGAAACGCTGTTCTATCCGGAATTGACCTATAATATCGATGAAGGCGCTTCGGACAATCACTATAACTGCCCCGTGGTCGCTTATTATTCGGAGCTGCTTAACGGCAATATGGAATCGGTGCGCAATGCTTGTTTTCTGTATCCGCCGCTGCGCATCGAAAACGCTGCCGCTTTGAGCCGAACGATTCGCCCCGCGTTGAAGTCTTTGGACAAAACCATTACCCGCAAGGAGATTCACAAAGCCGCCGAAATCGCATTCCAGGCATATGAAGATTACAAGCGTCAACTGCGTGAACAGGGTGAATCTGCGCTCGAATATGCACGTGCGCATAATAAAAAAGTAATCGTGCTCGCAGGACGTCCGTATCACATCGATCCCGAAATCGGCCACGGCATCGACAAGTTGATTACCTCGCTTGATTGTGTAGTGGTCAGCGAAGACAGCATTTGCCATTTGGCCCCCGTGCAATCGGTGCATGTATTGGATCAATGGACATTCCACGCCCGCCTTTATCGCGCGGCGGCGTTTGCGGCGGCACAAAAGAATGTCGAACTCGTACAGCTCGTATCCTTCGGCTGCGGCGTGGACGCCATTACTACCGATGAAGTGCGCAATATTCTGGAGCGCAACGGCAAATACTATACGCAGATTAAAATCGACGAAATCACCAACCTGGGCGCCGTTCGCATTCGCATTCGCAGTTTGCTGGGTGCATTGGAGGAAAAGAACGTTTATGCAGGATAAAAGCTATGTTCCGTTCACAGAAGAAAT
>CAVHAH010000107.1:0-4029 GCA_963633785.1 bacterium | reverse complement strand
GAAGCGTGATTATACCATTTTGGTTCCGAATATGCTGCCGATGCATTTCAAACTCATTATCAGCGTGTTGGAAACCTATGGTTTTCATCTGGAGCTTTTGCAGAACAACGGGCCGCAAATTGCGGAAACGGGATTGAAGTATACCCACAACGATGCGTGTTATCCGGCGATTCTGGTTATCGGACAGTTTATGGATGCGCTGATGTCTGGGAAATACGATCCGCATAAAACGGCGCTGATTATGTTCCAAACCGGCGGCGGATGCCGTGCCTCGAATTACATTTCTTTGATTCGAAAGGCGTTGCAGCGCGCAAACATGGAATATGTACCTGTAATTTCATTCAGCCTGGCGGGCATCGAAAAACATCCGGGGTTTCATATCACGCTGAAAATGTATCATAAGCTGTTGTATGCCGTGCTGTATGGCGATTTGCTGATGAATCTGGTCAATCAGGTGCGCCCCTATGAAACCACGCAAGGCATGGCAGAAGCGGAAGCTCAACGTTGGACGCAGAGGCTCGGCCGTGAACTCGGCAATTCCAAACGGATAAGCCGCAAACATATTCACGAAAACTATCTTGCAATCGTCGATGCGTTTAAGGCGATTCCGGTTGCCAAAACCGCACGTCCGAAGGTCGGCATCGTGGGGGAGATATTTGTTAAATATTCTCCGATTGCAAATAACGATTTGGAGCGATTCCTGATTCGTGAAGGTGCGGAAACGGTAGTTCCGGGGCTTTTGGATTTTTGCCTGTATGTCGTATACAACAGCGTTGCGGCCTATGAAATCAATCGCAGAGGTGCATTTCTGCATGCGCTGATTCTTCCGGTTTACCGATTCCTGATAAAAAAGCGCGAAGAACTGAATCGAGTTCTTCGTGAAAGCAATGTGTTTGACGGTTTCACGCCCTTTGATCAGGTGGTTGACGGCGTTCGCCCCGTGATTTCGCATGCGGTAAAAATGGGCGAGGGGTGGCTGCTTCCTGCGGAAATGCTGGAACTGGCGCATTCGGGATGCAAGAATATCGTATGCACCCAGCCGTTTGGTTGTCTGCCCAATCATATATGCGGAAAAGGCATGATGAAGCCGATTCGTGAAATGTGCCCGGATGTAAATATTGTGGCCATTGATTATGATGCAGGCGCCAGCCGTGTCAACCAGGAGAATCGCCTGAAATTGATGTTGGCCAACGCCGTTAAATAATGTACATTCAAGGCAACACCGCACAATTCGCCGTTGATTCCGAATTGTGCGGTGTTTTCTCAATAAAAATTCACCGTAACGTGTTTTCCCATTTGCTCCAGACTCTTTGACAATCGCTCAATCAATTGAAATTTCGCACCGAACGCAAGCGACAGTTTCGGATTCTGATGCGCCTTGTTCATGGCGCAGCCGACGAAAAAGTGAATGTCCGTTGCGTAATCAATCAGCTCCTGCGCAATCAGAGAAGCGCCGTCACGCCCTTTCTCCCATGATGCGACCAAACTGTTGGAGGACAGACATTCGTCCGTAAATTCAAGCACGCGCGAGATGGTGACCACCGCCTCGGTTGACAAATCGATTCCGTCCACATGATACAGCGGAGGAACGCGATCATCGTAATACTCCAGAGAAGTTTCGACTTCCTTGCCCAAATAGCGCGCGACAATGCGATTGGTCGTTCCGCCGCAGACGATTTTCTTGCCTTCCACACCCATGAATTCACGCACCATGATATCATCCAGCCCGTCCGATGACGGCGGCCCGATCATCATGCTGACCACGCTTCGCCGACACAATCGAAGCACGGCAATCGTGGTATCGTCGCCCGGTTTCCCTTCATACAGACGGTTGCATTCCGATGCAAGCAATCGGGCAATCTGTTTGGCGGTCATATCGGGCGAATAATGTTCTTCCAGGTAACGAATAATATTGCTTCGTCCCCAGCCGAACGGGTATTCTCCGCCGAGCCCCGCATATATCGCACCGTCGCTCATTACAACGAATACATCGCCTTCATTTGCTTCAAAGCGGCTTTCGTAGATTTTCTTTCCCTCGATTATGCGTGTATGGTATTCAAAATCATAATTCTTCCCGTTTTGAAGCACGATGGTATGCGGATTATCAAAGCGTGTAAGCTCTACATACTTTTGCTGCAGAATCTTGATAATCGTGAATGTGGAATAGGCGATTTTGCGAACATTGCATTCGGGAAGCGTGCGCACAATCGTATTCACGCAATCTTCTACGCTCATGCCGCCTACGCTCATGGTGGCCAGAATTTTGCTGGTAAGTGTTGCCAGAATATTCGCTTTCACGCCGCTGCCCAAACCGTCTGCCAATACGCAAATCGAGGTATCCTTTGTATTCGCAAACTCGGCACAGTCGCCGCAAAGCAATTCTCCCGCCTTAATCAGGCCGATATAGCCCCAATCAATGTACAGATCATTCATCGCCCTGTACCGCTTCCTTCAGCTTTACCAGCATTACCTTGGTTTCCGCCGTGGTTTCGCCCAAAATCGATGCGATGTTTTGCGCTACACGCATCTGTTTTTCAATCAGTTTGTCCGCCGCTTCAAGGGTATTGCCGACAACTACCCGTGAATGCTTTTCCGCTTTTTCACGCAAATACGGCAAACACATATCCATTTCCGCTTTGCCGACAAGCAGCGCACGAGCCATTTCACGGCATGTCGGATATCCGCAGCAACCGCAATTCAGCGCAGATTCCGCAGTGGCTTTGCCCAATTTCGAAAGAATGCGTTCGACTTCGTCCTCCGGAGGCTCGGTTCGCACAACCGGATCCGCCGCAAATTCCTTTCGAATGGAGCGATCTACCCGAATGCCGAAATCCTGTTCGCCTGCATAGGAATTCACGGCAACCGTTCCCCGAATTCGGTTTTCATAGCGATTACTGCGAATTGCGGGGCCGTTGACGCAACTGCCTTCGCATGCGGTCATTTCCAGAAAAACGTGGGAAACGTTGCTTTGCCGAACCTCTTCAAGTGCCGCAATACAGTCACCGACGCCGTCAACGGAAACACGATTCCAACCTTGTACGCGGGTGAACGACTTCACGATACCATCCTGACGCGGATAACGGCGTGCACGCATGCCGCCGCGAATTGCGGGGAATCCGTGATTGATGCACGTCACGCCCGCTTCATGAAGCCATTTTTTCAAATCGGAGAAAAGAAGCGTTTCATCGCAGCATTTGGTTTGAGACGCAAGAATCTGCTCCGCATAGCACGGCGTTAGATATACAATAAACGCATCGGGATAGCGTTCCCGAAGCATTCGGCAATGCACCTCCATCGGTGTCTCTACCGGTGCGAGATAATCAAGTGCTTCGGGATAATACTTGCGAATCAGGCGATTGATGGAAGGACAGCTTGATGAAATCAGTATACTGCGCTCCTCGTTTTCCATGATTTTCACGTATTCCGCACTCACAATTTCCGCACCGATGGCCGTTTCCTGCACATCGTAAATGCCGAGCATTCTCAGAGTTTCACGCAAATCTTCAATAGATCCCACGTCAAAATCCGAGATAAACGCAGGGGAGGCGCTGACAACAATGCGCCTCCCCGAACGAATTTGTTTGCGAATCGCTTCCGCATTGGTGCGCTCAGCACGACCGTGACGCGGACAGGTAACCAGACATTCTCCGCATTGAATACACTCGTTCGGAATGATCTGTGCGCGACCGTCGGCATACCGAATCGCCTTTAACAGGCAATTTCGAATACACTTATAGCAATCGCGGCAATTTTGTTCATTCAACTGAATGAATTCCGTCATGCCCGCTTCCTCCCGAATTCTCGTTTAGAATTTTGCCAAGACCTCACTGTTAAAGAATGCTTCCGCATTTTCCGGCTGAATGCTGGTGGTTACGCCGTCGATCGTGACGCAAACGCCTTCGCCGCATTTGCCCATGCAGAATTTGCCGGCCAATTCAACCTTGTCTTCCAAATGGTTGGCTTCCACGAGCTCCTTGAACTTGTCGACAACCCGCTTCGAACCAAGCAGATGGCAGGTGCTGCCTACAC
>CAVHAH010000106.1:0-7283 GCA_963633785.1 bacterium | reverse complement strand
CCTTGCGGCCGTACTTCTCGATAACTTCCTGCTTGGTCATTTCGATTCCGTTGATAACGAGCATGTTTGTTTCCTCCTCTTTCTTTTCACCGTTCGCTAAGTAAACCGTCGGAGTGCTCGGCAAACCTGGCGTGCGGTATCGGCAATATATGCCCATCCGCTATTTTAGCACATTCGCCCTATATTGTAAACGGTTTTCGGGCCGTTTTCCAAAATTTCACCTTGATAACAGAAAACGAATTTCCACAACGTTTGCTTGCATACATCTGTATTTCGTGATAAAATTATATACAGCGAAATACGGGTTTATCCCGACGAAGGAGACATGGGACAATGGCTTATACGCGTGAAGAGCGGCTTGCGCTTCTCAACGGCGAGTCCGCATTGGTCAACCTGGAGAAAATGGTTGCGTCCGAACCGACACCGATTCGTGGGCGCGACGTGAACAATCACATCCACACCACCTATTCCTTCTCTCCCTATTCGCCCACGGCGGCGGTCTGGTTCGCGCGTGAGGCGGGGCTTTGCACCTGCGGCCTGATGGATCACGATTCCATCGCCGGTGCGGAAGAATTCCTGGAAGCGGCGAAGATTGCCGGCATTGCGGCCACCATCGGCATGGAGGTTCGCGTGAGCATGAAGAACACGCCCTTTGCCGACAAGAAGCTGAACAATCCGGATCAGGCGGGCGTATTGTATATGACGCTGCACGGCGTTCCCCACAACCGTGCCGCCGAATTGAACCGCTTCATGGCGCCCTATCGTGAAAAGCGCAACGTTCGCAATCGCCAAATGGTGGATGCGATTAACGGCATGATGGGCCGCTACGGAATCACCGTTGATTTTCAGAAGGACGTTCTGCCCCTGTCGAACTATTCACGGGGCGGCACGGTCACCGAGCGCCACCTTTCGAGCGCTTTGGCGTATCGCATGCTCGATGTGGTCGGCGCGGGCGATAAGCTGATTCGCTTCATCGAAGAGGAATTAAAGCTCCCGATTTCCGAGAAAATCAAGGGCTATCTGCTGGATGAAAACAATCCTCATAAGATGTACGATTTGCTGGGCTGGATTAAATCGCAGCTGATTGCCCGCTTCTATGTTCCGGCAACGGACGAGCTGCCCGATGTGCGTGATATTCTCGCCGTGTCCGAGAAAATCGGTGCGATTTCCGCGGCGGCGTATCTGGGCGATGTCGGCGACAGCGTGACCGGCGACAAGCGTGCGCAGAAGTTCGAAGACGATTTCCTGGATGAGCTGATTGAATACTATGCGCAAATCGGATTCAGAGCCGTGACGTACATGCCCTCGCGCAACACCAAAGCCCAGCTCACCCGTGTGCGCGGACTGTGCGAGAAATTCAACCTGTTCCAGATTTCGGGCGAGGACATCAATTCGCCCAGACAGTCGTTTGTATGTGCGGCGCAGCGTGATCCCGAATTCGCCAATCTCTATGAAGCCACATGGGCGCTGATTGCCCACGAATGGCGTTCGACCGCCAATTCCGAAGACGGACTGTTCACCGAAAAGAGCTGCTCTCAGTGGAAGACGCTCAATGAACGCGTGAAGGCCTTCGGCGAATACGGCTTGAATATGAAACTGTAAATCAAAAGACTTTGCAAAAGCGCAGGCGTTTGTGAGGCGTCTGCGTTTTTGTGCGGAACAAAGGGGTTTCTGTATGCAGGAAAACAAAACATGGTTTGCCCGAGGCATGCGAGACGGCATGCCGATTGCGTTGGGGTATTTTGCGGTGTCTTTCAGCCTCGGCATTGCGGCGCGCAGTGCGGGACTCACGGCGTTTCAGGCGATGCTCGCCAGTTTGTTCAACAACGCCTCCGCAGGTGAATTTGCGGCATTCACATTAATCGGTGCGGGCGCAGGCTATTGGGAAGTTGCGCTGATGACGCTGATTGCCAATGCAAGGTATCTTTTGATGAGCTGTGCGCTGAGCCAAAAATTCTCGCCCTCCGCAAAACTGCCCACGAGAATGCTGGTGGGCTTTGATGTAACGGACGAAATCTTCGGAATCTGCGTTTCCGTTCCGGGTTATCTCAACCCGTTCTATGCCTACGGCGCCATGATTCTGGCAATGCCCGCATGGGCGTTCGGAACGTATTTGGGCGTTCTGCTCGGCAATGCACTGCCCGTGCGGCTGGTGAGCGCATTGAGCGTGGCGCTGTACGGAATGTTCATCGCCATTGTGATTCCGCCTGCACGCAAAAACCATGTGATTCTGGGGCTGGTTGTGGTTTCGATGGGGCTGAGTGCGCTGTTTGCGCTCGCACCGCTGTTCTCGGGCATCTCCGAGGGCATGCGCGTGATTCTGCTCACGGTCGTGATTTCGGCCGCCGCCGCCGCACTGTTTCCGATTGCCGAAGGGAGCGATTCAAAATGAAGGGCAATGCGTATTTGTATATTCTCACGATGGCAGTGGTGAGTTATCTGATTCGTGTGCTGCCGCTAACGCTGATTCGCCGGGAAATCAAGAGCCGTTTCTTAAGATCGTTTCTATATTATGTTCCCTACGTCACGCTTTCGGTCATGACTTTCCCCGCCATTATTTCGGCAACCTCCACGCCCGTGTCCGCATGGATTGCCTTCGTAGCCGCCCTGATTATGGCATGGCTCGATAAAGGCCTGCCGCTCGTGGCAGGCGTGGCCTGCGCAATGGTGTTCGTTTCGGAGTGGATTCTCGTTTAAGGCAATACCGCACAATTCGACAGCAACGCCGAATTGTGCGGTATTATTTGCATTCATTCACACATGAATTTCGCCGCTTCGCAATCGGCGTTCGGATTTTTTTGAAGTTTGCGCCAAACGCTGGGGGAACGGCCGTGCACCCGCCGAAATGCGGTTGAAAAGTGTTCGACCGACGAGAATCCCGTGCGCTCGGCGATTTGCGTGATGCTCAAATCGGTATCGCGCAAAAGCTCCTGCGCCGCCGCCATCTGCGCATCCGTGCGCTTTTGGGTGAAATTCTTTCCGTAGTGATTCAGCAGAAAACGCTGGGTTTGCCGTTCGCTGAGGTTCAACAGCGTTGCCAGGTCTTTTAAGCGAAGCGTTGAATAGCGATAGAAAAAGGCGTCCTCCACCAGCGGATACAGTCGGCTTTCGTCCAAAGGCGAATTTTCGCACGGATGCGGATTCGCCTGCTCGCCCGACCGATAGGCGCGATTGAGCGTGATGATGATTCGCCGCAAAAGCGCTTCGCTCATTTCCTCCATGTCCGAAAGGGCGCGGCGACGTTCCTCAATCAATTCAAGAATCAGCGCATTCAGCTTTTCGACATCGTGCCCGATCCAGAAATGCGTGTCCCGAAACGGCGCAAGCGCATGCGCCTGATGCCCGTGCACCGATAAATATAGGCAGTATTCCACCACGGGATCGTTTCTGTCGCCGAACTGCGCATGCAGAATATTCGGCCCCGTTACATACACAACGCCCGGTTCGACCGCATACGCCGTATCGCCGATCATCACACGCCCGTGCCCCGATGCGGTCAGGTGAATTTCATAGCTGCTGTTTGAATGCCTGTGTGCGGCAATCACCTCGGACAGCTGCTCGATGCGCACGTGTGTCGGCGAAAAAACCAGCCCGTCCATTTCAAAACTGCGGTTGAAGGTGTACGTTTCCATAAAACCGCCTCCCAAGTTATTGTATCAAAACCTGCGCAGAAAAGCAAGAAACCTGCGCAAACACGACAAACAAAAGGCGAATACGTCGTGTTTCTCACTGGAAAAAGGCGAGAAAATCGATTATACTGAACACAGCAAATTGATTGGGAGGGTTTTTCCATGAACAAGAAAATGTTAGGCGCCATTCTGCCCGGAAACAGCACCGCCGAGCTTCGCTCCTTTGATATTCCCACGCCCGGTCACGGACAGGTTCTGGTGAAAACGAAGGCATCCACCATCTGCGGATCGGATATCCGCTGCATCTATCGTGCCCATGTCGGCAAAGGTCCCGAAGGCTATCAGCCCGGCATGATTGCGGGTCATGAACCCTGCGGAATCATCGTGGAAGAGGGCGAAGGCCTGAAGCGGTTCAAGAAGGGCGACCGTGTAATCGTGTACCACATCTCCGGCTGCGGCGTGTGCTATGATTGCCGGAGGGGTTATTACATCTCCTGCAAGAGCAAGTTCCGCGCGGCGTACGGCTGGCAGCGCAACGGCGGCATGGCACCGTATATCCTTTGCGACGAGAAGGATTTGATTGCCCTTCCCGATGAACTGTCCTATGAAGACGGCGCACAGGTGGCTTGCGGATTCGGCACTTGCTATGAAGCGCTGATGAAAATCGGCATTTGCGGAAACGACCGCGTGCTGGTCACGGGTCTCGGCCCGGTCGGTCTTGCCACGCTGATGCTCGCAAAGGCGATGGGCTGCGACAAGACCATCGGCTGCGATGTGAATGAAGACCGCATGAAGCTCGCTCAGGATTTGGGTCTGGCGGACTATGTATTCAACTCCAAAGATCCCGAGGCGTGCGAACGCTCGATTATGGAAGTGACCGGCGGCTACGGCTGCGAGCGCGCGATTGACTGTTCCGCAAACAATTCCGCGCGTGCAATGGCGATTCGCTGCACCCGTGAATGGGGCAAGATGGCGATGGTCGGCGAAGGCGGCGACGTCACGTTCAACCCGTCTCCGGATATCATGCACGGTCAGAAAACCGTTTACGGATCGTGGGTCACGTCGCTGTGGCGCATGGAAGAACTGGTGGAGCATCTCGTTCGCTGGGGCATTCACCCGGATCGCCTGATTACCCACCGCTTTGAATTGAAGGATGTCGATAAAGCCTATTCGCTGATGGCATCGGGCCAATGCGGCAAGGTCGCAATCGTATATCCCGACGACGAAGAATAATCTCGGAAATCCCCTGCCGAAAGGCGGGGGCTTTTTCGTTCTTCATATTCACCTTGTCCGAATGGGGGATGTGTGGTATAATCGAAAAAAGTAACGGTGGAGGAATGCGTTTATGGCGAAGGTGGTCGTCGGGCTTTCCGGCGGTGTGGATTCTGCGGTGAGCACTCGTCTGCTTCAGCGGGCGGGACATGAGGTATACGGGCTGTATATGGACATAGCGGGGGAGGATGCGCGCGGCGATGCCGTGAAAACGGCTGAATTTCTGGGCGTTCCGCTTGAAATCGCCGATGTTTCCGAAAGAATGGAGCAATATGTCTGCAAACCCTTTGAATGCGCATATCTGTCGGGCGAAACGCCGAATCCCTGCGTGATTTGCAATCCGAATGTGAAATTCAAAACGCTGATTGACTATGCCGACAAAATCGGTGCGGAATTCGTTGCAACGGGTCACTATGCCCGCACGCAAAACGGCATGCTGCTCAAGGGCCGCCCCGCAAACGATCAAAGCTATATGCTCTGCCGACTGCTGAGAAGTCAGGTGGAGCGTCTGCTGCTGCCGCTGGGCGACTATGAGAAAAGCGAAGTGCGCCCGCTGGCGGAGGAAATGGGCATTCCCGTTGCGAAAAAGCCCGACAGCATGGAAATCTGCTTTATTCCCGATAAGAATTACATTCGCTGGTTGTCCGAAAGAACGAATCTGCCGGGAAAGGGCAACATCGTTTTGAACGGAACGATTATCGGCACGCACGAGGGCTTTCATCATTATACCGTCGGTCAACGCCTGCCCGGACTGCACAACGAGCGCAAGATTTACGTTTCGGCAATCGATGCGAAGAAAAATCAGATTATTGCGGTATACTGGGACGATTTGTTCAAAACGCAAGTGCACGGAAAGAACGCCAACTGGCTGATTGACCGCCCCGATGCGCCGATTCGCGGCAGCGTTCGCGTGCGCCATACCAAATGGGAGAATCCCGATTGCACGATTCAACCCGACGGCGACGGCGTGATTGTGTCGTGCGACAGCCCCGTTCGCGCGCCCGCCCGAGGTCAGGCCCTGGCGATTTATCAGGGCGATCGGCTGATTTGCGGTGCGGAAATCATGTAAATTACCTTTTCTTCCTTGAACGTGCGGTGAAAAACGTTTATAATAGAGGCTGGAGAAGTTTTCGGAGGAATCGTTCATGCAACTTAAAACGCCTGTGGAGTTGGTTGTGGCGGCGGAAAGCGAATCGATGCTGATTGTTCGCCTCACGGCGGCGGGAGTGCTCGCCCGTGCGGGCGCAACGCTGGACAGAATGGATGCGCTGAAATCCGCCGTGGAAGAAGCCTGCACCTGTCTGGTAACGCAGGACAATCCGCCCGAGCGCATGGCGCTTCGCTTTTTGTGCGAACGTGAACGGCTGATATTCAAAGCACAGGGCATCGGAGATTTCGCACAGAGCGGCGGTATCGATGAAACGGA
Source organism: bacterium (assembly GCA_963633785.1). Lineage (GTDB taxonomy): Bacteria > Bacillota > Clostridia > Christensenellales > Aristaeellaceae > Faecivicinus. The sequence goes on along the minus strand of CAVHAH010000106.1, from coordinate 956 downwards.
AGCGCAAATCGTTCGCTGTATCCTGGAAGGACTGGCGGACGAAGTAAAGCTCGATATTCAAAACGGACTGCTTCGGGGCATTGAGCTGAGCGCCGCACTATGTTGAACAGGGAACAGGCCGAGCTTCTGGCGGCTCGATATGCGCAGTCCGATCGCTCGGATATTGCGCTGCGTGATGCGGTGATTCAAATGTATCTGCCGCTGGCAAGAAGCGTGGCGAAGAAGTTTTCGGGGCGTGGCGTTGAGGTCGATGATTTGTATCAGGTGGCCTGCGTTGCGCTGCTCAAGGCGCTTGGGCGCTTTGATTCCGAAAAGGGTGCGGCATTCACGAGCTTTGCCGTTCCGTGCATGGTGGGCGAGATTCGCAATTATTTCCGAGACGATGCGCGAATGATTCGCCTGCCCAGAAGGGGCGTTCAGCTGGCGGCACAGGTTCAGCGGGCGCGAAGCGAGCTGGAACAGACGCTCGGGCGGTCGCCGAGGGCGGACGAGATTGCGCAAAAGCTGAATGTGCGCATGGAAGACGTTCTGGAAGCGATTGAAATTCATGCCCACAGAACGCTTTCGCTCGAAGAAGGCGCCTCGAATGCCTCCGAAGAAGATGCGGCGCTCGAAGCGTTTGAAACGAAGGAACAGCTGAATTCGGCGCTGAATGCGCTGGACGAAAAACAGCAATCGGTAATCAGAATGCGCTTTTTCGAAAACCTGTCGCAAAAGGAAATTGCGCAAAGGCTGAATGTTTCTCAAATGACGGTGTCCCGCACGGAGCGCAGTGCTTTGGAAAAATTAAAAAGTATCATCAATGAATCGGGAGAAAACGGATGAAGTGGATAGCCAGTACCGCATTCGGCATGGAAGGCATGACCGGACGCGATTTGAAACGAATGGGAATGCAGAACGTTCGCGTGATGGACGTGGGCGGCGCAACCTTTGAAGGCAGTTATCAGGATGCATTC
>CAVHAH010000105.1:0-7371 GCA_963633785.1 bacterium | reverse complement strand
GATGCCGTGAAAGGCACGCTCAGATTCGCCGCCGAATTAATCAGTGTGTCCTTAGAAACACGCCCTAGCCGCATCCAAAAAGCGCTGTACATTCGGCGTCGGCGTCGGCGAATGGAGAATGCCGTAGGGAATGCTGTGGTCCCATTCCACGGGAATGACCTTCAACAGCGGATGCACGTTTGCCCAGCCGGGAATCGCCAGCAAAACATCGTTGCTGTTCTCGCATCGGTTGAATACATCCATGCTGTAAAAATCGAAATCCACGATGTGAATCTGCGAATGATGCTGCCAAAGGTCGTCCCGAAGCCGATCGACATAGTGGCTCCACCCGCGGTGCATCAGCAGAAGATTTTCGCCGTAAAGATCGGCAACCTGCAATTTATCCTTTGCCGCAAGGCGATGATGAATGGAAACGGCGCAGTGAAACGGGCCTCGAACCAGCTCCAAACCCGCACAGCCCCGCAGTTTCAGCATGGTCTCATCGAAAATGCCGCCCACCACATCGATGTTTTTGCCGAGATTCGCAAGAATTTCACGAGCGTTCTCGGGCGTATTCTCAAAGGGAACAATCTGAAATTTGATGTCGGGATGCAGCGTTTGAACCCTCGACCAAAGCCCCATCAAAAGCTGTGCCGGCGTCATGGGCGACGAACCGATGCGAATGATGTTTTCATCCACCTGCATGGCGTTTTTCGCCCGAACCACGGAATCACGGCAATACCGAATAATATATTTCGCATCCTGATACATGGATCTGCCGGCCTTTGTCAAGGTAAGTCCCCGATGACTGCGGTCGAACAGCTTCACGCCGAGGGATTCTTCCAGAGAATTGATCTGCTTGATGATGGCCGTGGGTGTGATATAGCTTTCTTCGGCGGCCTTGTTGAAACTGCCCGCATCCGCCACACGCAGAAACGTTTCCAACTGCGGATTATACATCATATCGCACCTCTTTTCGGTTTTATTATATACGAACCCCCTCCGTTTTTCAAGCACGGGAAAAGCGAAAAGGCAGTGTAGCACAATTCGGCGGGAAAAGCCTTGCCCGATGCCGAATCTTCTGTTATAATGAAGCGAGTTGATTTGCAGAGGGGCGTTACGGATGAATCTGGTTCCGATTCGGGTTGAATGTGAATGGCGTGACGGCAATGCGGTGAATGCGTCCGGGCGGCTGGTTATCGGCGATGTGCTTTCTCGGCTTCCGGAGCTTTTGAATGCCTACGAGGGGAAAATCAAGCTGGTATACCTCGATCCGCCGTTCATGACGGGCGAAAATTTTTCGATGCGCGTGCGTGTGGGCGCCCGTGAATGGAAATCCGGCAACGGCACGCTGGTTTTGCAAAGCTATTCCGACAAGAAGGATCGGGAAAGCCACCTGAATATGATGCGTGAAGTGCTGACGCTGTGCCATCGCCTTTTGCGCAGCGACGGCATGCTCTTCCTGCACATCGATTACCGCACCCATCCCTATATGCGCCTGCTGCTGGATGAAATCTTCGGAGAAAACAATTTCCTGAACGAAATCATTTGGATGTATCAGACGGGCGGCCGTTCGAAGAAGTATTTTTCACGCAAGCACGATGTGATTCTGTTTTATCGCAAGAGCGCACAATACGATTTCAACATCGAAGCCGTGATGACCGTTCCCGAGGCGCCGAGGAGCAATCACATGCGCCGCCATGTGGATCCGGACGGGCGTGTTTACCGCTCGATTCGCTCCAACGGGCGGGTGTATACCTATTATGACGATGATCCCGTTGCGCCGTCGGACGTGTGGAATGATGTAAGCCATCTTCAGCAGCGCGATCCCGAACGCACGGGCTATGACACGCAAAAACCGCTGGCGCTGCTGAATCGCATTGTGAATTGCTCCACCAAAGAGGGCGATTGGGTGCTCGATCCGTTTGCAGGAAGCTGCACCACGCTCGAATCCGCCATGCGCAACGGACGCAATTTCATCGGCATCGATCAGTGTCCGCTGGTGATGAATATCGCGCGCCGCCGACTGTTCGGTTCGCATTTCGAATTGAATTTCGAACCGTTTGAAGGGCAGCCCGAATGCCGCGCTTCCGTTGCGCCGGGAATCGGTTTTTATCGGGTTACTCTGGAATCCTTTGCGCTTGAGGAGGGATTTTCGAATCGGGATTTCACCGATTTGAATGCCGTGGACAACTGGTCGGTGGGATATCTTCGTGAAGACGGTTACCACTGCATGGACGATTCCGTGCGCCGCAAGGGTGCGCCCGAACTGCAAACCACGCTGTCTGCGCCGATTTACGACGGAACGCTCGCCATGTGCGTATCGGATGTGTTCGGGCGGAGCTTCTATTATCGAATCGAGCAATAAAAGATTCTCTCGAAAGCGGGCAAAAATTTCAACTCTGCCCGCGGAATTCATCATGATTTCACATTCAGCCGATATAATAGAACGAGAGGGCGATTTTATGTTATTGCATATCGGAGATCGGGTGAAAATGCGCAAGGCGCATCCCTGCGGAAATGATATTTGGACAATCACATTCGTGGGTTCGGACATCAAAATGCGCTGCGACAAGTGTGCGCGCATCGTGATGCTGGAGCGCCCCGTGTTTGAAAAGCGCGTGAAAAAGCTGATTGAAACTGTGCAGGATTCGGAATCGGGAAAAGAGGATTAGTATGGACGATATGAACCGGTTGAATAACGAATCTTCCGTAAGCGAAGAAACTCGGGAAAATCAGGCAGAGCAGGAAACCGTATCGGAAGAAGCGGTTGAAAGCAAAGAGGAACACTCCGCAAAGGTTCGCAAAAAGGTTCTCAAGGAGATTCGCGAATGGATTACCTCGCTGGTTGCGGCGTTTCTGATTGTGGGGGTGATTCACTTTTTCCTGTTTACCATTATCCGCGTAGACGGCTCGTCTATGGAAACCACGCTGCATTCGGGCGAACGGCTGTTTGTAACGGTGGCGGACGTGAAATTCGGCAGCGGCGTGGAACGGGGCGATGTGGTCATCTGCCATTATCCGAACCGCGGCAACACCAATTTCGTGAAGCGCGTGGTGGCCGTTCCGGGAGACACGATTTACCGTGAAAACGGCGTGACGCACGTTATTTACAGCGTGACCGAAAACGGCGTAACGAAGATATACGACGATGCGCTCGAAGGCTCCGGTTCGCGCACGGACATGGAGAAAACCGTTTTGGGCGAAAATGAATACTTCGTTGTGGGCGACAACCGCTACAACAGCCACGATTCCAGAAGCGATGATGTGGGCGTGATTACCAAGAGCATGATTACGGGGCACGTGCGCTATGTCATTTGGCCGCTGAGCGATATCAGAACGGTGGAATAAGGAGAAACGCATGGCGAAGAAAAACAATTTTGCGAAGCGCAAGGCGCTGGTTCGGCTGATTGCGATTCTGCTGGCGGTTCTGCTGGCGGGCAGCGTGCTGGTGAGCGCAATTCTTTCGAGCGTTGCATACGGAGAAGAGAGCGTTCGCAACAATTTTGAATTGGACATTCAATACATGGAAGACGAACAGGCGCTGCGGGTTTCGCAGCGCCTTGTTTATCATAACAACACGGGCAAAACGATTGATCGGGTGGTATTCACTGCGGCGGCCAACATATTTCGTCGGGAAAGTGCGCTGAATTACGAAAACGATGATTTGAATGCCGTGTTCCCCTACGGTTTTGCGCCCGGCGGCATCGAAATGGAAAGCGTTTCCGTGAACGGCGAAAGCGCCGATTGGGGCTGGCAGGGCACGAACGAAACCGCATTGCGCGTGGCGTGCGATTTGAATGCCGATGCATCCTGCACGTTTGAATTTCAATATTATGTGCTGCTCGCAAACAATTTTTCGTTTCTGGGCATAGGCGATTTGGATATTCGCCTGGGTGCGTTTTATTTCGTTCCCGGCATTTACCTTTCGGCCTACGATGAATTCATGACCTCCTCATTGCTTTCCTATGCGCAATGGATGCAAAGCGAAGCGGCGGATTATTCCGTGACGCTCGCAATTCCGGACACCTACATTCCCGCGGGAACGGGCAATCAAACCCTGATTCAAACCGAAAACCACGTTTCCGTTTGGCGATTCGAGGCGCAGAACGTTCGTGAATTCTCCTGCGTTCTTTCAAAGCGTTACCGTGAATACACTTCTCAAACGGAATCGGGCGTGCGGGTTCGCGTGCTGTGCAACGACCGAAGCGCTTCGGATGTGATTCTGAATACGGCCGTTGAAACCATAGAGGTGTATGAATCCTTTTTCGGTGCGTTTCCGCTTGAGGAAATCGAACTGACGCAGAGCGATTATCCGCTCGATGCGCTGAATTACCCCGGGCTGATTCTGCTTCCTTCGAATCAAATCAACGATTCTTCAACGATTCGGCAGATGATTCGCTTTTCGCTTGCGAAGCAATACATCGGATTCGCCGCCTATCCGATGCCCGTGGACGATGCATGGCTTTCCGATTCGCTTTGCAGCTATATTGCGCTTCTGGCCGTTGAGGAAACGCAGGGCTACGATGCCTTCCTGACGGCGCTGAATGCGCAGGTGCTGGATTCTTTGAAAATCACAATTCCGGGCGGTCTGTACGTTACCGCCGAAGCCGATTTGTTTGAATCGGACACCTATTCCCTGATTGTTCGGGACAGAGGCGCCGTGGTTATGCACGAAATGCGAACGGCCATGGGGCGTGAAAATCTGATTGCCGCCTTCAAATGCTTTTACGAGAAGGGGCTGCGGCAAAACTTCTTGGGCGAATACGATTTGGTAGACGCCATGAACGAGGTTACCGACGGCGATTGGGAGGAATTCCTGACGGACTGGCTGTTCAATGTGGACGATTATGTGGATCAGCAGTTGGATTATTACGAATAAAGGATACGCTGATTAAATGAGGTGGTAAGCTGAGCAGTGAGTTTTGCGGCATATGCGATTGCGGAAATCGAAGGTTTACTGGAGGTAAATCGAGATTTTTGCAAGAAGCAGATGCCGTGAAAGGCACGCTCAGATTCGCCGCCGAATTAATCAGTGTGTCCTAAAAACGCCCCGATGTCGAATGCACGGCATCGGGGTGTTGTCTTTTACAGAAGCGGAATGCCCGCTTTGGCGCACGCCTGAACGGTTTCGTCGTCCCAAAGGCTGCACTGCACTTCGCCGATATGCGCACAGCCGATCATCAGCATGCACAATCTCGACTGGCCGATGCCGCCGCCGATGGTCAGCGGAAGCTCGCCCGAAAGCAGCATCTTGTGGAACGGAAGCTCCTTGCGCTCTTCACAGCCCGCCAGTTTGAGCTGACGCGCCAGCGATTCTTCATCCACTCGAACGCCCATTGAGGAAATCTCGAATGCGCGCTGAAGCCGTTCGTTCCAGAACAGGATATCGCCGTTCAAATCCCAATCGTCATAGTCGGGCGCACGTCCGTCGTGCGGTTTTCCCGAGCGGAGTTTGCCGCCGATTTGCATAATCAGCGCCGTTTTGTGTTCCCGAAGGAATGCGTTTTCACGCTCGGTGCCCGTTTGAAGGTTCGGATACATATCCTCAAGCTCCTGAGCGGTAACGGCGGTCATATTGCGATTCAGATGCACATGAATGGACGGGAATTCACGATTCAGCCGTTCGGACGTGTCGCAAACCGCATCCACAATGTCCTGCGCCGTGTGCTTCAGGAAATCAAGCGTGCGGTCTTCGCGGCGGATGATTTTCTCCCAATCCCACTGGTCCACATAAATCGAATGCAGATTGTCGGGCACTTCATCGCGGCGAATGGCGTTCATGTCGGTATAAAGGCCCTTGCCGGGGCGGAAATCATAGCGTTTCAAAGCCAGGCGCTTCCACTTGGCCAGCGAATGCACCACTTCGCCGTCGGCCCCGACGCCGGGAATATCGAAGCGCACAGGACGTTCATAGCCGTTCAGATTGTCGTTCAAGCCCGAAGAATCACGCACGAACAGCGGTGCGGAAACCCGGCGCAGATTCAGCGCATAGCTCAAATCCTTTTGAAAATTGTGTTTGATGAATTCAATGGCGACCTGCATATCATAGCCGCTCAACGCCGGAACATAATCCTTTGGGATAATCACGTTGCTCACTGTGCGTCCTCCTAATAACAAACAATGCAATCATTATACACACTTTGCCCGAGAATTGCAATACAAAACCGCCGTTTTGAATGCGGCGGATGTTCGGTTCGGTCTGTGATTATTCATGCATTTCCCGCAAACGTTTTGAAAGTTCGATTGTTCGGCATTGCGTTTACGGCGAAAAAACATCCGTTTTTTCAACGAAAATGATTTAAGTGTATGCTAAAAAATTCAAAAATAACAATTCTGTGTATTGCGTAATTTATATTTATCGAATATAATAGTGCATGAAATACATTCTCCGCCCAGCAAGGGTGCGGTGTCAGGAGGAAAACAAAATGAAAAATGCCTATCTGATCGATTTGATGGAGAGAGTCGAGAAGCGCAACCCCAATGACAAGCAGTTTTTGATTACGGTTCGCAGCGTTCTTGATTCGATCGAGCCTGTTGTGGAAGCACGTCCGGAGCTGATTGAGAAGGGCGTTATGGAAATGTTCGTCGAGCAGGAGCGCGTAATCAAGTTCCGCGTGGCTTGGGTGGACGACAACGGCAAGGTTCAGGTCAACCGCGGCTATCGCGTTCAGGGCAACGGTGCCATCGGCCCGTACAAAGGCGGTCTGCGCCTGCATCCGTCGGTCACCGAGGATACCGTGAAGTTCTTGGCGTTCGAACAGACGCTGAAGAATTCTCTGACCACGCTTCCCATCGGCGGCGCAAAGGGCGGCAGCGACTTCGACCCGAAGGGCAAGTCCGATGCCGAGGTCATGCGTTTCTGCCAGGCATTCATGAATGAACTGTATCGCCACATCGGCCCCGATTGCGACGTTCCGGCGGGCGACATCGGCGTTGGTGCTCGTGAAATCGGCTATCTGTACGGCCAGTATCGCAAGCTCACCGGTCAGTATTGCGGCGTTCTGACGGGCAAGGGACTCAGCTACGGCGGTTCTCTGGCACGCACGCAGGCAACCGGCTACGGCCTGTGCTATTTCACCGAAGAGATGCTCAACGCCGCAGGCAAGTCCTTCAAGGGCGCCAAGGTGGTTATCTCCGGTTCGGGCAACGTTGCGATTTACGCCTGCGAAAAGGCCATGACGCTGGGCGCAAAGGTGGTCGCCATGTCCGATTCCAACGGCTATATCTACGATGAAAAGGGCATTGATCTGAATTGCGTGAAGGATATCAAGGAAGGCCATCGCGGACGCATTCGCGAATACGTTGATGTGCATCCGGAAGCGAAGTATGTGGAAGGCTGCTCCGGTATCTGGACGATTCCCTGCGATATCGCTCTTCCGTGCGCAACCC
>CAVHAH010000104.1:0-7433 GCA_963633785.1 bacterium | reverse complement strand
ATTCCATCTACCGCAAAATTCACTATTCATCGTACCACCTCATTTGTGCGGTGTTACCTAAAGAAATAAAGCAGGCGGAAAGGACGCGGCGAAATGAACATTGTGGAGAACAAACCCGAAACCCGAAAGCGCTTCATGCCGATGTGGCAGAATTGCGCCTGCGGTGCGGGAGAATCCTTCGCAAAAGGACTGGCCGATCCCGAAGAACGGGACGTGGCTTTGGCGGCGCATCGGTATTTTCAGGGCGATTTGGCGCAGACGATTGCGCTTTGTTCGCCCCTGCGGGAAAGCAAAAGCCTTGAAATTCGCCTGTCGGCACTGCTGCTTCACATGATGGCCTGCGTTCCGTTGGGCGATGCCTCTTCAAAACAGCGCAATGTCGAGATGTTTCAATGGATTGCCGATCATGCGGAAACCGATGAACAGCGTGCGATTCTGCGATTCATTCAGAATGTTTTAAGCGTGTTCTTTCATACAGACGAGAAACTGAGCATCGTAAAAATCGGCTGGATGGGCAATCTGTCGCCCTGCGTTCGGCTGTTTGCGCTCTACGGCGTGGCGCACGGGCTGTATCTTCAAAAGGATTATGCGCAGTCGCTGGGCGTGGCACGTTCGGCGCTGATTATGGCGGATGACGCCTGCCCGTCGGTGTGCATTTACCTGAATCTGATTGCGGCGATATCGGCGATGAATCTGAATAAAACGGATCAGGCGGACGGCTTTTTCCTGCGCGCGTGGTCGCTTGCGGAGGCGGACGGCTATCTGCACCCCTTTGCGGAGCATCACGGCATGCTGCAAGGGCAGATTGAACGGCATTTTCGGGGCCGCAAGCCGGAATTGTACAGGCAGATTTCCGAAATGGTGGTGCGGTTTAGCCGCGGCTGGATGAAGATTCACAATCCGATTTCGACCAACAAGGTCACCGATGCACTCACGCCCTATGAATTCTCGGTGGCGATGCTGGCGGCGAAGGGCAGAAGCAACAAGGAGATTGCCGATTACCTGAATATCTCCACGGCAACGGTGAAGGGTTATCTCTCGGTGATTTACCAGAAGGTTTGCGTGAAAAACAGAAGCGAATTAGCCTTTTATGTAAATAAATAGCCGTTTTTCGATGAAAACGGCCCGTGTAAAACGGAATATTTTCGCTATAATGGAGCATAGAGAAGTATCTTTTCTATGCTCTGTTATTTTTTGGTGAAGTTCCGAAAGGGGAAGAACGAATATGAAAAACTCCATGAAGAGAATGCTGGCGGTTTTGCTGGTGGCCATGATTTGCGTGTCGATGATGACCAACATCGCCGGTTTTTATGCGGAAGGAGACGATCCCCTTTCCCGAATTTACGGAATGCTTTCCGAAACCGTGACCGATCCCGAAACGGCGGCGGATTTCACGGAGCGCGCGGAAGTGGAAATCGGTCAGCAGAATTATGAATCGGCGCTGGCGGATCTCGAGCAGGCCCGCGCCCTGACGGACGAACAGGACGGTGCGGCGCTGTGCGTGCTGTGGCTGCGCTCGGCATCGGTGTGGATTCTGCTTGAAAATTATGAAGAGGCGAGAACCTGCACGGACAACGCCCTGAATTGTGATTCCGAATCCGCAACGGCGCAGTTGTTCAGCGCACAGCTCTATCTGGCGCAGGGCGATTCCGAATCCGCGATTGCGGCGTATGAAACCTATGTCGGCATTCAGGCAGACGATTTGTCGAGCCGTGCAACGCTGGCGGCTTTGTATGAAGAAACCGAACGCTATGCGGATGCGGCGAAAATGTACGATTCGCTTTATGCGGATGCGCCCGAAGAGGATGCGTATCGAATCAACGCACTGCGCTGTGATTTCATCAACGGCGATTACGAAACGGCGCAGCAGGGCTTCGATGCGTATCTGGCGGACGAAACCAAGCGGGAAAGCGAATACCGTGGCGTTGCGGCGTTCCTTTCGGCGGCGTGCATGATGCAGCTGGAACAGTATGAAGCGGCGGCGGAGCGATTCAGAACCGCCATCGATGAAGGCTATGACGAGGCCTCCTGCTACGAACAGATGGTGATTTGTTCCTTCGAAGCGGGGCTGTTCGAACAGGTTGTAACCCTGTCGGAGGAGATTGACCGAAAGGAATGGACGATGACCGACGAAGCGCTCTATCGCCAGTATGTCGGCGTGTCGCTGATTCAGCTGGAGCGCAACGAAGAAGCCGTGGAAGCGCTCACGCAGTCCATTGCGTTGAATCCCGAATTAACGGGCAGCTATTATTATCGGGGCATTGCCCTGCTGTCGGAGGAACGCTGCGAAGAAGCGGCGGAGGATTTCACCGAATCCATCGAACGGGAATATCAAACCCAGTACAGCTATTACAATCGCGGCGTATGCCGAATTCACACCTCGGATTACGAAACCGCACTGGACGATTTCGGCGTAGTGCTTCAGGGCGAGGATGCCGAGCTGGTTGCGGCGGCGAAGGATGTGCTCTGGCAGCTGGCGGAGTACTATGAGAATCAGAAGACCGACGAACAATAACATTCACGGAACACCGTTCTTGACGAGAGGAGATGTTCGATATGATGAAAAATCTGCGAAATAAAAAAGGGAAGGCTGTGGTGAGAAGCGGACTGTGTCTGCTGATTTCGGCGTTGCTTTGCGTGGCGATGCTGGGCATCGGTGCGGGCATCGGCGATTCATCGCAGAACACGGCGCACGGCGAAACCGTGAACGAGATTCCGCTCCCGAGCACCTCTTCTTCGCAGAGCGCAGAATCGAGCACGCTCACGCCGACACCGCGGCAAACGCTCACGGCAGAAGGAACGCCCTCCACGGAAGCGACCGCCTCGCCCGAAGCGACCGCAACTGCGCAAGCGACCGTTTCGCCCGAAGCGACCGCAACTGCGCAAGCGACCGTTTCGCCCGAAGCAACGGCTTCTGCGGAAATCACCCCCGCTCCGACGCTCCCGATTCACGTTGATGCGGCGATTGCGCCGATTGCCCTGAACGATTCGGCATCGCAGGGCGTATCCGCAGACGTGGCGGAAAATGCGGCGGTGGTCGGTCAGGGCGACACCGTGAAGGATTACGAACAGCTCGCAGGCAGCGTGTATATTCGCGAGCTGGGAAAAAACATTACCTATTCCAATGAAGACGGAAAGAACGCCATTCAGGCGGCATTGACCGATGCGCTGACCTACGCAAAGGGTCTGTGCGAAAACGGCACCTCCGCCACCGCCACGCTGGTTGTTTCCGAAGGCACCTATCAGGGCGGCATCGATTTGACCGAGGAAAACACCGATTCGGCGTTGACTTCGCTGATTAAGCAGATTCTGGATTTGAATACAACCGGCGAAAAAACATTCACCATCAACATCGCCGCCGAAGACGCCATCGAAGAAAACGAAGACGGTTCCGTCGGCTTCCATGCGCAGTCCGAAGGCAAGGCGGCGCTTGAGGGCGATGTGAATGTGAATATGAAGGGCCTCAACCTGGTTCTGGCGGGCCTGTACTATTCCACCCGAGGCCTTGTGAAGGTTGAAAACGCAAACAGCGTCGAAATCTACGGAACGGCGCAGGACGATGTGATTACCGTTGAAGCCGAAGGCGTAAAGGACCATGTGAAAATCGATTCCGGCAAGGGCAGCGATAAGGTCAAGGCGCGCGTGTCGAAGCAAACGGCGGGCTTTGAAGTGAAGGTGGATTTGGCGCAGGCGAAAACGGCAATCGGACAGCTTGCGGGCATCACCGAACTGGTTCGTGAAAACAAGCCCGAGGAAATGGCCGATTCCGTTTTCGAATTCATGCAGACCGTGATGAACGGCATCGACAGCACCATCGCAGGTTCATTCAGCGAGCGCAGCACCCTGAAAGTGGATGTGCTTTTGGGCGACGGCGACGATATCGCCGATGTGAAGCTGATTGACGCATCGGACATCAAACTGACCGTGACCCCCGATGCCGCAGGTTCGCTCACCAACGGCGTTGCGGATTTCACTTTCGCACTGGACATGAACGCCGCCGAACTGACCGTTGACGGCGGAAACGGCAGCGATACCCTGAAAATCTCGGGCGGCAAGGAATGCACGCTGGCGCAGAGTCTCACGCAGGCGGTTACCGAATATGTTCTGAAAACCGATGTGGAATTGCCCGACACGCGCATTTCCGTTTTCGGCAATCAGGGCGATGACACCATCGACCTGAGCACCACCGCCGCATTCGCAACCTGGGGAAGCACCGAAATCAACGTGGATGCGGGAGCGGGCTTTGACCGCGTGAATCTCTCCGGAAAGCTGAATGACAAGGTTTCGGAGGATATGCGCATTACCGCAAATGCGGCGCACACCGAATTCAACGTGAATGCGCTGGCGCAGATTACCTTCCTGAAGAGCGCAACCGATTTGCTGGACGTGAATGATTTGAGCATCGATTTGCGCAAGTCCTTCGCAATCAAAACCGTGAATGCGGATGCGTTCACCGATACGCTGAAAAACAAGCGCACCGTTCGCATCGAAAACATCGCCGAAGGCGATTTCGCACAGGATTTCACCGACTATATCCTCACCCCCGAATACACTTCCGAAGGCGAAGCGAAGGTCGATTTCGATATCGCCGATACGGCGCTGAAATTCAACGGCTCGGCATTCATGAGCAATCTGACCCTCGATTTGAGCGATGCCGAAGACGGCGCAACCCTGACGGTTGAAAAGCTGTCGGCGCCCGAATTGAATCTGATGATTGATTCCGATTCGCTCAACGGCATCACCCTGGGCGATTTGAACGGGCGCAATGTGATTGTTTCCCTGAACGGCACGGATGCCGCCATCGCCGAGCTCGATTTGGATGTGGTTCACAGCGACTTAGACGAAGAAGAAAATATCGAAATTCAGTTCGGCCTTTACGAAGCCTCCCGCAAACTGACCGTCGATGTCACGGGAACGGTTCGCACCGCAGAGGCCGTTGCAATCACCTCCGAACTCACGCTTAACAAGGCATTCATCCCCGGCGCAGACCTGTTGGAGTTCTCGCAGGCGGCTCGATTGAAATCGTCTCCGAAGTGAATGTGGATATCGATGCCGACAACGAACTGCTCAGCCTCGTGATTCCCGTGGCGGTTTCGGGTTCGTTCGGCCATTCGAAGGTTCTGATTCAGAACAACGCCAAACTGGTTTCGGGCATTCAGGGCGACGACCTTACCCAACTCAACCGCGCGGGCATTACCGTTTCGGCGCGCTCGGCGAACACCGTTACCGCAAAGGCTTCGGGCGGCGTGATTCCGTTCTCGCTGGGTTTGGGCATGATTTCGTTTGAAACGTCCGCAATCGTGAAGGACAATGCGCAGATTATCTCGGGCGGAAAAGTGAATCTGAATGCCGAAAGCTTCCTTTCAAGCATCATCACCGCAACGGGCAAATCGGGCAATGTGTTCAATGTGGATCCGCAAAGCGGCATGTTCATCGCAGGCAATCTGATTCTGACGAAAACGAACGCATCCGTTGAAGGCAGCGCATCCGTTCAGGCGGAAGACGATGTGAATATCGAAAGCCGTGCACGCAATTATATCAGCACCGTGTCCGTGGCGATTCCGCAATCGGAACAGTCGATTTCCGATCAATTCACCGTGCGGCGGGGCATCAAGTTTGCGGAAAGCCTGGCGGGCATTCGCGCGGCAGGCAATCAGAGCACAACGGGCAAACTCCTCGCAACCGTAACGGGCTCGAATGCGCTGGGCAATCTGTTCACCGATTCAACGAAGTCCGCCGACCCCGACAGCACCAAACAGTTTGTGGGTGCGCTCGGCTTGAGCTATGTTTCAACCGCCACTGCGGCACGAATCGATACCGAAGGCGGCGTTTCGGCAGGCGGAATGCTGAATCTGAATGCGCGCGGCGAAACCGTTTCCCGCATTCGCGCGGACGGTTCTCTGTATAAAACCGCATCGCTTCTGGGCGTAATCACGCAGGAGAAGGTTCCGGAAAAGGCCTATGGAACGGCGGCGGCGGTTTCGGTTTCGGACCACGACATTCTGTCGGAAATCGCTTCGGGTACGATTCGGGCAAACGGCTTGAATTTCACCGCCGAAACGGGCGCAACCGCAGCGGAAATGATTGTGAAGGCAGGCCATGTTCCGTCGGGCAAGGAAACCGAGTTCGGTCTGGCGGGTGCGATTGCCGTGAACTATGTTTCCGTTACCGATATCGCGCGCCTTAGCGGGAATGCAAGCTATATCGTGAACGGCGGCATCGAAGGCGTTTCTTCGGGAACGGGCAGCTTCATTACCGTTGCGGATGCTTCGGGCAAGCGCAACCGCCTGAATATTCCCGTGGGGCCGATGATGATTCCGCTCGCTCCGGCATTCACTTCCGCCGCAAGCAGTATCGGCGTGGGTGCGGGCATTGCCGTGGAGATTCTGGGCATCAGCGCTCAAACGCTGGTTGAAGACGGCGTTGTTTTGAATGCGGCGGAATCGGACAAAGTGAATATTCACGCCGAATTCAACGGCAGCAGTCTGGTGCAGGCGAATGCGGGCAGCGCAGGCGGCAAGGCCATTGCGCCCGTTTTGACCACTGCGGTTTCAAGCGTGAATGTGGAAGCAATCCTCGGCAAGGGCGATGCGCTGAATGTGAACGGCGATGCAAACGTGATTGCCGAACTGCAAATGGAACGCCGCCTCGTTTCCGATGCCAAGAGCGTCGGCAGCCGTGCGGGCATCGGTGCGGCCATCGGCGTGTCCGTGATTGACGACAGCGCAACCGCCATGCTCGATCGCAGCGTGATTGCCGAGAACGTCACCGTTCGGGGAACGTCCGTCAGCCGCCTTTGGCAGAAGATTTATGCGGGCACGCACGGCGCAACGCCGCCGAGCAGTCAAAGCAGCGCATCCGCTTCCGCCACGGGCGCAACGCAGAGCGAATTCGACGACAATATCAAAAAAGCGCTCGATAAAATTGCGGAATCGGGTTCGTCCTCCTCGCAGAAGGAACCGTCCGCACTGGATTCGACGATTTCAAAAATCACCGCACAGCTCAATAAGCTCGCCTCCAAACTCAAAGGCGGCAATCTCGGCGGCGGCAATAAAACTTCCGATTTGGCGGGAAAAACTCCGTCGCCCACAACGCCCGAAGGCAGTTTGCAGGTGGCGGCGGCCTTGGCGGTGAATGCCCAGCGCAACACCGCCAAGGCGCAAATCGGTGATTCCCTGAATATCAAGGCGCGCGGCGATGTAACCCTGCGCGCGGCGGAGGATACCGATTCCGTGATTTCGGCGGACTCGTCCGCAACCCAATCCACCACGGGCGTGGGCGTAGGCGTTGCGGTGAACTATGTCAACATCAACAATATCGCGCGCCTCGGCGCATCCTCCGTGAATGCCAACGGCACGTTAACGGTGGAAGCGGACATTATCGAGAATGCGAAAAAGCAATCCGTTGAAGAAATTCTTTCGCAGCTTCTGAAC
>CAVHAH010000103.1:0-7435 GCA_963633785.1 bacterium | reverse complement strand
GGGTTGGGCGGCATTCCCGGGAAAATCAGCTCGTCGCCTGCATCGCATCTGTCCACGCTGTGCAATCAGATGGTGAATTTTCTTGGCATCATGCAGAACGAATGGGCGGGTGCGCAGGCGTTTTCATCGTTTGATACCTATCTGGCGCCGTTTGTTCGTGCGGATCACCTTACGCAAAAGGAAGTCAAGCAGTGCGTTCAGTCGTTCGTATTCGGCGTGAATACGCCTTCGAGATGGGGCACGCAGGCGCCGTTTACCAACATCACGCTCGACTGGATTGTTCCGCAGGATCTGAAGAATCTGCCCGCCATTGTCGGCGGTAAGGAACAGTCTTTCACCTACGGCGATTGCCAAAAGGAAATGGACATGGTGAACAAGGCCTTCATCGACGTGATGGTCGAGGGCGATGCCAACGGCCGCGGTTTCCAGTATCCCATTCCGACCTATTCCATCACCCGTGATTTCGATTGGAGCGATACCGAGAACAACCGCCTGTTGTTTGAAATGACCGCAAAATACGGAACGCCCTACTTCTCCAACTACGTCAATTCCGATATGGAGCCGAGCGATGTGCGTTCAATGTGCTGTCGGCTGCGATTGGATTTGCGCGAACTGCGCAAAAAATCGGGCGGATTCTTCGGTTCGGGTGAATCCACGGGCTCCGTGGGCGTGGTCACGATCAACCTGCCGCAGATTGCCTATCTGGCGCAGGACGAAGCGGATTTCTATGCACGCCTCGACAAATTGATGGATATCGCCGCGCGTTCGCTGAAAACGAAGCGCACGGTTATCACCAAATTGATGAAGGCGGGGCTGTATCCGTACACAAGGCGCTATCTCGGTTCGTTTGACAATCACTTTTCCACCATCGGTCTGGTCGGCATGAACGAAGCGGCTCTGAATGCGAAATGGCTGAAAAAAGATTTGACGCACCCCGAAGCGCAGGCGTTCGCCAAGAATGTGCTCAATCACATGCGCACACGCCTGAGCGATTATCAGGAGCAGTACGGCGATTTGTATAATCTCGAAGCCACGCCTGCGGAATCCACGGCTTACCGCCTGGCGAAGCACGATAAGGCGTGTCATCCCGACATCATCACCGCAAACGAAAACGGAACGCCTTACTACACCAATTCAAGCCATCTGCCCGTGGGCTACACGGAGGATATCTTCACAGCTTTGGATATTCAGGATGAATTGCAAACGCTGTATACCTCCGGAACGGTGTTCCACGCCTTCCTGGGCGAAAAACTTCCGGATTGGAAGGCCGCATCGGCGCTGGTGAAAAAAATCGCCGAGAATTACAAGCTGCCGTATTATACATTGTCGCCGACCTACTCCGTGTGTGAAAATCACGGTTATCTCGCAGGCGAAGTGAATGTTTGCCCGAAATGCGGAAAGAAAACGGAGATTTACAGCCGAATCACGGGCTATTACCGCCCCGTTCAGAATTGGAACGACGGCAAAGCGCAGGAATTCAAAGATCGGCGGGTATATGATTTGAGAGCTGCGCATTCGTCCGCCGAAAAAAAGCGGGAAACGGCTGCGCCGCAGATTAAAAAAGCCGAATCCGAAGATTCGGGAATCACGCTGTATGCGGGGCATTTCTGCCCGAATTGCAAATTTGCCGAACGGCTTTTGAATGAAGCAGGCATTGCGCACACCGTGATTTACGCAGAAGACGTTCCCGAGAAGGCCAAACAGCTCGACATTCTGCAAGTGCCCGTGATGTTTGCCGACGGCGAACGCTATTCCAATCTGAGCGAAATTCAGGAATACATCAACACGCACGCATAAAGAAGCGCCATTCGGTTTGAATGCCGAATGGCGTATTTTTCAATGAATCGGGCTGTGATAAGGAATGTCCTCGAGAATCTCGATGCCGCATTCTTCTGCGAATTTTCTTCCGCACGCAACGCAATCGGAATGGTCGATGCAGTCGGGATCGTGCGCATCCAAGCCGAGAACCGCCTTGTTCCCCATTTCCGCCGCAATCTTGAAGAAACGCTTATCGGGATAATGGCGATGATCCCGCAATCCCAAAAGGTTGATTTCCAGAGGCGTTTCCGTTTCCGTTGCGCATTCACACAAGCGAATAACATGCTTGCGGAAAACGGATTCATCGCCCTCGAAGCACATCAAATCGGGATGCGCCAAATACGAAAACGCACCCGTTCGCATGCCGCAGCAGGCCTGTTCGATATACGCCGCATACAGCGATTCATCCGTGGTTTTCGTGCTGGAATACGGTGCACCCTGCTCGTTTCCCAAAAAATGCTGTCCCTGAATGAGATAATCAATCGGATATTGCGAAATCAAATCCATGAATCGAGGAAAAACCTCGGGGTAATATTCCGCCTCAAAGCCGATCAGAATTTGAATGCGGTCTTTGTATTCCTCACGCAGGGCGAGCAGCGTATCGAAATAATCCTTTATTTCATAGGTATACATGCGAAAAGTGGAATAATAATCTCCCGGAAACGGCATCGGCGCATGATCGGAGAAGCCGAGCGTCTGAATGCCCATCGCAATCGCCCGTTCGATGTATTCACGCTCCGTTCCGACCGCATGGCGGCAACGTGTCGTATGCGTGTGCAAATTCATTTTCATAATCATGTCAGCAACCCTCGATTCTCGTGAAAGCATTCTCTTTCAGGCATTTCACCAATTCCGCACCGCTTTGAATGTTCCGTTCGGTTTCAATACCGCCCAGACCCAAATCCTGCAGGCGATGATAATCGCTGCCCGATGTGCAAATCAGGTGCGGATGTTCTTTCGCGAACGCCCGTGTCCGATCATTGTGATTGTCATGGCGCGGGCATCCGTTGAAAACCTCAACGCCGTCCAAATCCTGCGCATTCTCGGGAAAGCAGATTTCATCCCGATACGGATGCGCCTGAATCAGCAATCCGCCCGCCTGCCGTACCGCCTGATGCAGCTGACGCAGTGTTCCCAAATGCAGATTCGGGTTCGCACGCAGAAAATCGGGCGACACGCCCAGAATCAGAAAATCGTTTTCATTGCATGTCAAGGTGGCTTCCAGCCCGAACAGCACCGTTAAACCGCACTTCTCTCCCGCTTCCCGTGCAAGGCGATAGCCGTTCAGCCAGTTTTCAACCTTCTCCGCACCCGAACCGGGCAACGTAAGAAGCGTTTTTGCATTATAATGATCGGTCAATACCAATCCGTCGTAGCCATTTTCATGATAGTTATTCACAACCTCCCGTGCGGGAACGCGTCCGCAGGGGCTGATTTCGCTGCAATGCGCATGCAGCTCCCATTTCATATCCGATCAACTCCAATCACACAGATTATAGCACGTTCCGGGTGTTTTCGGACGTTCATTTCGGCTAAAATCCAGTAAAATGCATTTTGCTCATGACAATTCAAGAATCGATTATGACAAGAATTGAACATTTATAGCGCAAAAATCCGAAAAAACAATGAAGCGTCTTGCAAAAAGTGTTCGATATGTGTATCATAAAAGCGTATATCGGTAAACGGCAAAGGAGGATGCAACATGTCCGAACGATACGCGGGAATCGGCAAACATCTGCGTGAAGGCGAAGAGCTGATTTGGACAGGCTGTCCTCTTGAAAGCAAGGAATACGCCTGGATAGACAGAATCCTGCTGCCGCTATCGGGTCTGTTTCTTGCGCTGAGCACGCTTTTCGGCACGCTTTCGGTGCATTCGATTATTCGCAGCGGTTTTCAGCCGCATCACGCATTTCAGCTCTTTCTGTTTATGCTCGGCGGCGTGGCTTCGGTATACGGCTATTTCCTGCGTTTCTGGATGAAGCGGCAGATTAAGGGAGATTTGGTTTACGGATTGACCAATCAGCGCAGATTGTTCATTCGGGACGACGGCGAAAAGCAGATGTTCGTTTACGAAAGCGATGATTTGGATTCGGCGCACATCACCGAAATCGACAGTCGGGGCGTCGGAACGATTTACATCATCCCCACGGGGATTCAGAATCTTCTGGACAACACGGGCATCGAATTTCTGGCGAGCGCAGAAGCGGCGCATCATGCGCTGTTCGACGTGCCCAACTGTGAACGGGTATTAGACCTGATTTTGAACGAGAAAGAATAACGGACGGTTACCCCGTCCGTTTTTTCAAAAGAACATGAAGAAAATTGCGACTATTCAAACGGATTTCCCGACCAAATTCGGGCTTCCTCGGCAAAGCGGACTGGTGGAATCGCTGCAGGGGCGGATTGTGTTCGAACGTGAATACCGTGTGCCCGCGGCATTCAAGGGATTGGAAGGATACAGCCACATTTGGCTGATTTGGCTTTTTTCCGAATCAATGCGTGAAAGCTGGTCGCCCACGGTTCGACCGCCGAGGCTCGGCGGCAATATCACCATGGGCGTGTTTGCCACGCGTTCGCCGTTTCGCCCGAATCCCATCGGGCTTTCGTGCGTTCGCCTTTTGGGCATTGATTATGATTCTCCCGATGCGCCTGCGCTTTTGGTTGCGGGTGCGGATTTGATGAACGGAACGCCCATTCTCGACATCAAGCCCTATCTGCCCAACACGGACATTCGCCCCGATGCCACCGAAGGTTTTGCGGGAGCGGTCAAGGATTATGCGCTTCAGGTAGAGATTCCCGAAGAATGGCTGAATGTAATTCCCGAATCCAAGCGTGAGGCGCTTTACGGCATACTTGCGCAGGATCCCCGTCCGGGCTACCGCAGAAACGATTCACGGCGCTTCGGCGTTGAATTCGCGGGCATGGACGTGCGATTCACGGTTTCAAACGGCATTTTAACCGTTTGTGAAATTCAACGGTTAAGCGATATCAACGGAACGGAGACGGAATCATGAATAAGAGATTGTTAGTCGGTTTGGATATCGGAACCTCGGGAGCGAAGTGCATCATCGCCGATGAAAGCGGCTCGGTGCTCGCCTCTTCCACGCAGGAATATCCTCTGAGCACACCCAAACCGGGTTGGGCGGAACAGAATCCGTCGGACTGGTTCAACGGCGTGGTGCAAGGTCTGAAGGAAATCACGGCAAAGGTAGATACCTCCCGATTGGTGGGGCTTTCCCTGTCGGGACAAATGCACGGTCTGGTTGCTTTGGATGCGCACGATCAAGTGATTCGCCCCGCAATGCTGTGGTGCGATCAGCGCGTATGGAAGCAGTGCGATTGGATTACCGAACGAGCGGGCGGATTGCAGGGCTTGCTGAAATTCACCAACAACCGCATGCTCACCGGCTACACGGGCGGCAAAATTCTCTGGCTGCGGGATGAAGAACCGGAGAATTTCGAAAAGATGGTCACATTCCTGTGTCCGAAGGATTATATTCGCTTTATGCTGACGGGCGAAAAGGGCATTGATATGTCTGATGCCGCAGGAACGGGCTTCTTTGATACGAAGCGGCGCTGCTGGTCGGAAGAGTTGATTGCTTTGGCGGGGCTGAATCGCTCGATATTCCCCGAAGCGCATGAATCCGTTGAATTGGCGGGCCACGTCACAAAAGAAGCCGCGGCTTTAACGGGACTGCCCGAAGGTCTGAATGTCTATTTCGGCGGCGGCGATGCCGTGATTCAGACAACGGGTTCGGGACTGGTGAAACCGGGCGTGCTCGGCGTGGTCATCGGCACATCGGGCAATGTCTCGATGGGTCTGGACAAATTCTATGAAAACCCGAACGGCGATTTGCAGATGTTCTGCAACAACGCTCCCGGCTTATGGCACGCATTCGGCTGTCCGCTGACATCGGGCGGCGCATATCGCTGGTATCGTGATACCCTGCGCAAGGATTTGCTTATGCAGGCGAAGGCGCAAAACGTGAATGTCTATGATCTGCTGAATGCAGAAGCGGAACAATCCGTTCCCGGTTCAAACGGCGTGGTATTCGCCCCCTATCTTTCGGGCGAACGCTGTCCGTATCCCGATCCGAATGCGCGCGGCGTGTTCTACGGATTGTCCCTCGGAACGACCGGTGCGGATATGACTCGTTCGGTAATGGAGGGCGTGACTTTCTCGCTCAAACAGGTAATCGACATTCTCAACCGCTTCACGCCCTGCGAAAAGGTATACACCTCGGGCGGCGGCAGTCGTTCGGCGCTGTGGCGTCAGATGCAGGCGGATATCTTCAATCTGCCGGTATACACCATGTCGGCTTCAAGCGAAGGCGGCGCCTACGGCGCAATCATGGTTGCGGGCGTCGGCGCGGGCATTTGGTCGAATCTGATTGAGGCCACTTCGATTTTGAAGGTGGAGAGCGAAACGCTTCCCAATCCGGCAACGCAGGCTCGCTACGCCGAAGCCTTTGAAACCTATGCGCAGATTTATCCGCTGCTCAAACCGTTGTTCAAATAAAAACAGAAAAGCAATCGTCGTTTCAAGCGGCGATTGCTTTTTTCATGAATCAAGCATCGAAATCAATGCGGGAAGCGTTTGTTCAAGCTGTACGCCGTAAACGGGCGTTGTTTTGCATTCAACCGTGTGCCGCATGGCGAGTGCCGTGTATTGCGTGGCAATCTCTATGGCCTTTTCGAGCGTTTTCCCGATTGTGATTGCGCCCGCAACCACGGAGGCGAACAAATCGCCCGTTCCGGGGAACGCCGCATGAACGGGTTCATAGCGGTGAATGTGCATTTGATTGTCTGCGCCCATCCAGGCATTGACGTGCGGCATATTCATATCGCCCAATTGCGTTCCCAGGGGTGCGTTCTTATCAATAACCGAATGCGTTTTCCCGAGAACCACGCCCGTAATCAACACGGTATTCGCACCGAGACTGCGCAGTTTTCGCAGCATGGATTCAAGCGCTTCTTCGCCGATTGCGCCTTCGGGATAGTCCTCCCCCGTCAGCAGGGCGGCTTCGGTCAGGTTCGGCGTAATCAAATCGGCAACCGAGCAGAGGCGGCGCATCGCCTGCGGCATTTCTTTGGGAAGGGCACGGTACATCTGACCGTCATCGCCCAGCACGGGATCCACCACGATTTTCGCATTTCCCTGCTTCCCGATGAAATCCAGCGCCATTTCCGTTTGGCGTGCGTCGGCCAGATAGCCGGTATAAACGCAATCGAATTGCAGATTCATGCGTTCCCATTCGTTCAGGCATTCACCCAGATATTCCGTTAAATCGCGCGATACGAATTCGGGGAATGCGGTGTGTGCACTCAAAACGGCAGTCGGTGCGGGAATGGGCTGAACGCCCATTGCGGCGAGCACGGGAATCGCCACCGTTAGCGCACAGCGACCGACACTGCTCAAATCATGCATTGCGACCACTGTTTTTGCGCCTGACATATCAAAGCATCTCCAACGGTTTCAAACGTGTATTTCCCCACAAACGCTCCTGCCAGACAAATCCGCTCGTCAGCGAAGGATCATCGACAATCACGAAATGCCCGACATCGAGAATCGTGTCGTAATAGCAGCTCAGTCCCTGCGGCGTTGCGGAAATCAGCG
>CAVHAH010000102.1:0-7436 GCA_963633785.1 bacterium | reverse complement strand
GAAACTCGCAATGGAAGACGGTCACATTTCGGTAAATCGCCAAATGGAAACGAATTTGCCCAATGTGTTTGCTGCGGGAGATTGCACGGGACGCCCCTATCAGTATACCAAAGCAGTGGGCGAGGGGAATGTTGCGGCGCACAGCGTGTTGGAAGCGCTCTCCAAATCGGAGAATAGAAAATGAGGAGAAACGATATGAAACAGGGTGAACAACTGCACGGTTTTCAGGTTCAGTCCGTTCGCGAATTGTCGGAACAGAAGGCAACGCTTTATGAGTTGAAATACCTGAAAAACGGCGCACAGCTTCTTTGGATGGATAATGGAGCGCAGAACAAGCTCTTTTCCATTGCATTCAAAACGATTCCGTCGGACGACACGGGTGTTTTCCATATTTTGGAGCATTCGGTGCTGGGCGGATCGAAGCATTATCCGGTGAAAGATCCTTTTGTTTCTATGATGAAAGGGTCGTTGCAGACATTTCTGAATGCCATGACATTCCCGGACAAGACCGTTTATCCTGTTTCCAGCCGCAACGAGACCGATTTTATGAATCTGGTGAGCGTTTATCTGGATGCCGTGTTCTGCCCGTCCATTTACGATACGCCGTTTCCCTTCTACCAGGAAGGCTGGCATTACGATTTGGAATCGGCGGATGAACAGCCCGTCTATAAAGGCGTGGTTTTCAACGAGATGAAAGGAGCGCTTTCTTCTGCGGACGCTTTGATTGAGAAGGGTATGAATCAACTGCTCTTCCCGGATAATTGCTATCGCTTTGAATCCGGCGGCGATCCGAAACACATTCCCGAGCTCACCTACGAAAAGTACCTCGAAATGCATCGGACTTTCTATCATCCGTCGAACGCACGAATCTATTTGGACGGTTCAGTGCCGATGGACAAGGTGCTCACCCTGTTGGATACCTATCTTTCGCAATACGACAAGCTGAATCATACATTCGATATTCAAAAGCAAACGCCCATTTCCGATAAAAATACAATGTATTATGCCATCGGCGATGAGGAAGATGCCGAAAATCGCGTGCAAATGGCGTTTGGCAAAATCGGATGCGATTACAGCGACCGCAAGAAACTTCTGGCTATGACCGTGCTTGCGTCGTATTTGGCGGAAACGAATGAATCGCCGCTGAAGCGTGCGCTTCTGACTCGGGAACTGGCGCAGGACGCCTATATCATGGTATCCGACGGCGTGTATCAGCCGTATTTCTACCTGCGCGTTTGCAATACGGAAAAGGAAAATGTGGAAGCCGTTCAGGAAACCGTGCAGACAACCGTGAATGAAATCCTTTGCGAAGGATTGAACCGCAATGAATTGGATGCATCGATTTGCCGAATCGAATTTTCACTGCGTGAACCGGATGAACCGCAGGGCCTTGCTCGGAACATCTCCATATTGAATACATGGCTGTATGACGGCGATCCGACAATCTATTTGAATAACAATGCGGTGATTGCCGAATTGCGCAAGGAACTGGACACGGATTACTATGAAAATCTGCTTCGGGAAATGCTGCTCGATTGGTCGAGCCTGTCGCAATTGATTCTCCTGCCGTCTTCAACCAAAAACGAAGAGGACGTTGCGGAAGAACAACAGCGCTTGGCAATCGCAAAGGCAAGTTGGTCGGAACGGGAACTTCAAAGCGTTCTCAAACTGAATCGCGATTTGAAGGAATGGCAAACCAAGTCGGATACACCGGAGGCATTATCCACACTGCCGCGGCTTTCGTTGGATCAGGCGCAGGAAGCGCCCAAACGGCTTTCTACGATTCGGGAAAACATCAACGGCGTACCTGTGCTCTTCCACCCCTGCGACGATGATGAGCTTGTTTCCTTCAATCTCTATTTCTCGCTTGCACAAATACCGAAGGAACACTGGCAGGAGCTTTCGTTCCTCACGAATATCCTAAGCGCACTTCCGACAAAGCAACACGATGTGCTTGAATTGCAGCGTGAGATTCGCCGCAATATAGGCTATTTGGATTTCAACATCGCCGCCTATCCCGTATCGGGCGATCCTTCGGTGTGCAAGCCGTATTTCATAGTCAACGGCAGCGCTTTGAAGCATCGCATTCGCGAAGCCCTTTCTCTGATTGCGGAAATTCTGAATGATACGGTCTATGTCGGCGAAACGGCCACGGACATGGTTTACGAAATCCTGATGCAATGTCAGGAGAGTATGCGGCAGGAATTGCTCGAAAACGGCCATGCTTTTGCAATCAAGCGCGCGGGTTCGCACATGACGGCAGGCGGTTACTTCTCGGAAAAAACGGAAGGCTATTCCATGTACAGTTGGGTTAGCCGCCTGATTGAGGATTTTGATGCGCAGATTGATTCGCTTCGGAATTACCTTGAAAGCGTTTCGGAAACGATTTTCGCTTCCAACCGTCTGATTATCGGCATAACCGCTTCGGAAATTCCCGATGCCTTTACCGAATTCTGCAATGCGCTTGCGAAATCCGCAGAGCGTCCGAAAGCGGAAACGGTGAATGTTGCGATTGCGGGAACGCCGATTCGGGAACTCATTCGGATTCCGTCCGGCGTATCTTATGCGGGAGCCGACAACCATCTGAATCGGTATAATCTGAAGTATAACGGCGCAATGAAGGTGCTTACCAATATACTCTCGTATGAGTATTTGTGGAATGAGGTGCGTGTAAAGGGCGGCGCATACGGATGCGGTTGTCGTGCGAATGCCGCAGGAAGTTTCAGCTTCTATTCCTATCGAGATCCGCAAGCGGTGAATTCCGAATCCGTCTTTGACGGTGCGGCTGATTTCCTGCGCAATTTCCTTGTGAATGCGAAATCGATAGACAATTTCATTCTCAGCAGCATCGCCTCAACAGAACCGCTGGAATCCCTGCGGGATATGGGACAAAGCGCCGAAGCCGATTTTCTTGCGGATATCACCCCCGATGACCGCAAACGGTATCGCAATGAAATGCTGAATACCACCCCGGCGGAGTTGCTCGCAATGTGCGATACAGTGGAAACGCTAACCCGAGAAAGTGCCCGATGCATAGTCGGGAATCCCATTCACTGCGATGAAGGTTGGAAAGAACTGAATATCTGAAAACTTTGGCTCTTCACGGAGAAAACGTGAAGAGCCAAAATATGTTGATTAGGGTGTGTTTCTAAAAGGAAAAACTGCAAGTTTGAGCAGATTTTTCGTCAGATCAAGGATGGAAACCGTAGGTTTAGTGGGGCTAAATCAAGGTTTTCAGACGAAGAGATGATGGAAAAGATGCCAAAATTGCAGTTTAGGGAATTTTAGAAACACGCCCTAGGCTTTCACGGCGAAATTCTCTTGACAAATTCAGCGTGAAAATTTAAAATAGGAACAAATGTTTAAGGAGCATGAGTTACTATGAACGCTGCAAAATTTGCGGATTTCAGAGATAAAATTGTCGATTCGGTTCGCAAGGTGATTGTCGGAAAAGACGATGTGATTGAAATGGTGCTGAACTGTTTTTTGTGTTCCGGCCATGTATTATTGGAAGATGTTCCCGGAACGGGAAAAACAATGCTTCTTCGTGCATTTGCCAAGACAATCGGCGGAAATTTCGGGCGCATACAGTTTACGCCGGATTTGATGCCGTCTGATTTGACGGGCATTCACTTTTACGATCAAAAGACCTGCGAATTCACATTCCGTCCCGGTCCTTTGCTTACGGATGTGGTGCTGGCCGATGAAATCAACCGTGCCACGCCGCGCACGCAATCAAGTCTTCTTGAAGCAATGGAGGAACGGCAAATCACCGTAGACGGCGAGACATATCCGCTCAACCGCCGCTTTTTTGTGATGGCAACCCAAAACCCGCTGGAATCTTACGGAACATTTCCGCTTCCCGAAGCGCAGATAGACCGCTTCTTCATGCGGCTTTCTTTGGGCTATATGCAGCGGGAACAGGAGATTGAAGTGCTGTCACGCCGTGAAACCGTGGATATTATCTCGGAGATTCAACCCGTGGTCACGGAAGCGGAAATCGATGAATTGCGAATGAGTTATCGCGATGTTCGCGTTTCCGACGATGTTAAAGGCTATTTGATGGATTTGGTGGAGAAGACGCGCACGGATCAGTTCGCCGTCGGCGTTTCCACGCGCGGCGCAATTGCGCTGTATAAGGCCATGCAGGCGCGCGCGGCGCTTTGCGGACGTGATTTTGCCATTCCTGAGGATTTGCGGGATGTGGCCGAGCCCGTATTGGCGCATCGAATTTCTTCGGGAACGGGTGTGCGCAAAGCGGATGCGGAGGCGCGATTGAGAATGCTGATTGATCAGATTCCCGTGCCGCTTGAACAAAGAAGATGATTCGCTTTTTTATAATGCTGCTGGTTGCGGCGGGAATTGCGGAAATAATCTCGATTCGGCGTTCGCTTTTCGGCATAGAATACGATGTCGATGTATCGAAAAAGGCCGTCGAGCCCGATGAAAAAGTGAATCTGATTACGAAAATCACCAACAGAAGCAGAAGATTCGTTCCGTTTTTGCGCATAGAGGAAGATGTTCCGCTCGATATGCTTTGCGATGTGGGGCTTGAAATCGAGAATTTCACGCAAAGGCGGGCAAGTCTGCGCTCATCGGTGTATTTGCTGCCCCGACAACGTGTTATTCGCAAAACCGAAGTTTCTTTTTCAAAACGTGGACTGTATGCTTTCAAGGGTGCGGTTCTGTCGGGCGGCGATTTTCTCGGATTCAGCGAACGGAGCCAAAGAAGCGAACGAATGTGTACGCTGGTTGTGCTTCCGAGGCGCGGCTCGTATGAAAGCGTTAAAATGTTGATCGGCGGAATGCTCGGCGATGAGAGCGTGAATCGATTTCTGAACGAAGACCCGATGCTTACGCTGGGCTTTCATGAATACACCGGCCGCGAGCCGATGAAGCGCATTTCCTGGAAGCGAACCGCGCGTGAAGGGAAACTGATGGTTCGGGAACCGGATCACACTTTGGAACAAACGGCGGTCGTTCTTGTGAATACAAACACGTTCGCATTCGGCCATTACGGAGAAGAGCTTCTGGAAAAGTGTTTTTCGATAGCACGGGACATTATGGAAACGCTTGAGGAAATGCGCATTCCGTATGCTTTTTTATCCAACGTATCGTCCGTTCAGCCTGCCGTGAGCGAGGGACTGGGCAAGATGCATTTGAATTCGGCACTTGTTGCGCTGGGCACGGCCGATTACGGTTTTTCCGAATCCGTGTGGTCGCTGATTGATCGGGCGGTGCTTGCGGCCGATTCGGGCAAAACGATTATTCTGATTACGCCGATGCAGCAGGATCTCAAAAATGCCGAAGTGGAGCGCATTGCGTTGCGCACGGGCATGGAGCCGAAAATAATCTATGCAATGGAGGAAAAATAAATGAGCATCGTGTACGGATTAAAGCTCATATGCGAAGCTTATTTTTATCTGTCCGTTGTGGCTGTTCCGGGTTTGCTGGAAAACGAGGCGTTCGGCTTGTTTTTGATTCCGATTCTTCTGGGAATCGGCGCGGGATTCAGTTTCCTGCGGTCGGAAAAAACGGGGAAACGCAACTACCTTTTTCTGTTGCCGACATTGCTTGTTGTTCCGTTCGGATTCGGAAAAAGCGAAATCATTCTGATGATTCCCATGCTCGTGTATGCGGTGTTTTATCTTAAAAACAATTCGCGTGCGACGGATTATTATTACACATTTCGCAGATTCCGCATTGAAGTTATCGCACTTCTGATTTTGATTCTGTTTGCGTTGTCTATCGATGCGACGGGCGCACAGTCGGCCGTTTCGCCGATATTCCTGTTCCTGACGCTCTCGATTGCACTGCTTCGGATGCTGCGCCACGAGGAGCATATTATCCGCCAGAAGCGATTCCAGATTTTGAATCTGGGCGGCGTGTTGGCGGTGGGCGGCTTCGGCGCATTGCTCTCGCAACCGAAGGTGATCGAATTGATTCGTTCGGCGTGGCGGCTTTTCTATACATATGTGCTTACGCCGATTGTGAATGTGCTTCTCGGAATCATCGAACTGGTTGTGAAAATCGTAAGTCGGGTGATTTCGCTGTTTCCCTTCGCCGATTCGAGCACGGAGATTACTTCTTCGGGAATGCAATTCGGCGCAAGCGACGAAGCGTTTCTCGCTTCGGATGTACAGGAAATGGTTGTAGACCCGACACTTCGCCGAGTGCTTGAAGTTATCGGAATTGTAATCATTGCGATTTTGCTTTTCTTTATTATAAAAGCGCTTTCCAAACACGAACAATCCACCTTCAACGGAAAGCGCAACGAAATGCGGGAAAAGCTCGATGTGCCGACGGGAAACCTGCGCAAACAGGCCAAAGAACTCGGAAAAAGCGTTTTCGGAATCCGACAGATGTATGTGAATTTCCTGAGAATGACCGAACGGCGGGGAACGCTTTTAACGGGCAGGCAAACATCGCTTCAGATTCAGAATCAGTCGATGGATAAATTCGATGCGGAGGCACTTCAAACGCTCAGAACGGCTTATCTGCGTGCGAGATACGGAGATTGTGCGGATGAAACGGATTTGAAGAATGCGAAGCAGGCAATGAAACTGCTTAAGGAGAAAAAGCAACATGGCGAATCTGATTCCCGTTTCTGATATCAATATACCGGAATTAAAGGTCTATACGCATTTAACCGAGGCACAGCTGCGCAGAAATGAAGATGTGTTTATTGCGGAAACGCCTACGGTGATTGAATGCGCATTGAATGCAGGCTGCGTTCCCGTGTCTTTTCTGATGGATGAGGACAACGCCACAAGCTCGGCGAGAATGCTGATTGAGCGCTGTTCGGATACACCGGTCTATGTTGCCAAGGCAGAGGTGATTCGCTCGTTGATCGGTTATCCGTTAACGCGCGGCGTATTGTGCGCAATGAAGCGTCCGCAGGCAATCGAAGCGGAAAGCGTGTTGAAAAATGCGAAGAGAATTGCGGTTCTGGACGGTATTGCCGATCCCGCAAACATGGGTGCGATTTTCAGAAATGCGGCGGCACTGGGAATGGATGCGATTTTGCTGACGCCCACCTGTGTAGATCCGCTTTATCGCCGCTCGGTTCGGGTGAGCATGGGAACGGTGTTTATGATACCGTGGGCGAGGATGAAAACGAACCGATTCTCCGATTTGAAGGCATACGGATTTAAACTTGCGGCGATGGCTTTGAATAATCAGTCGGTTTCCGTTTGCGATGCGGTTCTGAAACGCACCGAAAAACTGGCAATCGTTTTGG
Organism: bacterium; assembly: GCA_963633785.1. Lineage (GTDB taxonomy): Bacteria > Bacillota > Clostridia > Christensenellales > Aristaeellaceae > Faecivicinus. The sequence continues at coordinate 196 of CAVHAH010000102.1, read as the reverse complement.
GAAATGAAGGCAAAGGCCTTTCTTCGGAGGCGATTGAACAATGTGATTTCACCGTGCTGATTCCGATGCATAACGGCGTTGATTCGCTGAATGTTGCGGCGGCAAGCGCCATTGCCTTTTGGGAGATGCGTGCGCAATAATCTTTAGACAACCCCGCACAATTCGGCGACGATGCCGAATGCGCCTTTTGCGGTAC
>CAVHAH010000101.1:0-7490 GCA_963633785.1 bacterium | reverse complement strand
TTCGGAAGATGGGCGAAGGCACGGCTGAAATGATCGAGATGGCGGAGATCATTCGCAGCGGCGCATCCACATTTCTGAAAACGGAATACAAAACGATTGCTCTGGTTGTTATTCTGGTTGCACTGATTTTCTCTTTGTTTGTAGAGAAAACGAGCGGCATCACATTTATCATGGGCGCGTGCATGTCCTCTTGCGTTTGCATTCTGGGTATGCGCAGCGCAACTTATGCCAACGTGCGCACCGCAAACCGCGCGCGTGAAACCCGCTCCATCGGCGAAACCGTAAAGGTGGCGCTGTGCGGCGGCAGCATCTCCGGTCTGAGCGTTCAGGCGTTCGGCATGCTGGGACTGGTGCTGGTGCTTCTGATTTGGAAGGGCGTTGATCCCGATGTGAAGGGAAGCGGCCTGATTGCCAATCTGGAGTGCAACGCATCCGTTATGCGCATTTCCACGTATTCTCTGGGCTGCTCGCTGGTTGCTATGTTCAACCGCGTTGCGGGCGGCAACTACACCAAGGCGGCGGACATCTCCGCAGACATTCTGGCGAAACTGCGCCACGATATGCCCGAAGACGATTCCCGCGTGCCCAACGTTGTTGCGGACTTCATCGGCGACAATGTAAACGACATCGCCGGCAACTGCTCCGACCTGCTCGAGAGCTTCGTGGCGACCATGTCGGCATCCATTGCGATTGCGGTTACGCTGTTCAACTTCAGAGGCGCACAGTCCGCTGTGACCACCGCAACCTATTCCGCAACCACAATCTTCCCGATTATCCTCGCTTGCGGCGGTCTGATCGGCTGCCTGCTGGGCTTGGGCTATGCGCAGTTCAGAAAGATGGGCGACAATCCCTCGCATGAATTGAACCTCGCCACCTGGATTTCCGCGGGACTGACGATTGTAATCAGCTTCTTCGCATCGCTGATTGTGTTCAAGAATGTTCCCCTGTATGCGGACTTCAAGCTCGGCTGGGCTTCTCCGTGGATTTCAAGCGTACTGGGCATCGCAAGCGGTATCGCAATCGGTTCGATTACCGAATACTATACCAGCACCGATTTCAAGCCCACCCGCAAACTGGCGGAAATCGCCGAAGAGGGCGAAGCGTTCGTAATCACGAAGGGCGACGCCATCGGCTCCCGTTCCTGCCTGCTTCCGATTCTGGTAATCGGCATTGCGCTGTTCATCTCCGGTAAGATTTGCGGCTCCTACGGTATCGCAATCTCCGCACTGGGCATGCTGGCTTTCGTGGGCGCAACCGTTTCCATCGACGCATTCGGCCCCATCGCCGACAATGCGGGCGGTTTGGCGGAATCCTGCCATCTGCCGGGCGACATTCGTGAAATCACCGACAAGCTCGACGCCGTGGGCAACACCACTGCGGCCATCGGCAAGGGCTTCGCAATCGGCTCTGCGGCATTCGCAACCGTTTCGCTGATTGTTGCGTATGTCGGCGCATACAAGCAGTCTGCGGCGCCTGAATTGAATATCGCCGATTTCGTGGTTATCGCAGGCGCAATCATCGGCGGCGCTCTGATTGAATACTTCTCCGCACTGCTGACCGACAACACCATTGAATCCGCGCGTCTGATGGCAGACGAGGGCGACCGTCAGCTGTCCATCCCCGGCGTGCTCGAAGGCAAGGTTCGCCCGGACTACAACAAGTGCATCGAAATGGCGGCCAAGCAGGCGCTGAAGAAGATGCTGCTTCCGTCCGTTCTGGCGCTTCTGATTCCCGTAATCGGCGGCTTCGTATTCGGCGCCGAATTCGTGGGCGGCATTCTGGTGGGCGCAACCATCGTTGCGATTCCCCGCGCGCTGTTCATGGGCAACTCCGGCGGCGCATTCGACAATGCCAAGAAGTATATCGAAGGCGGCAACATTCCCGGACACGGCAAGGGCTCTTCTGCCCATAAGGCGGCCGTTACGGGCGACACCGTCGGCGATACCCGCAAGGACGTTGTGGGCGTTGCGCTGGACATCTTCATCAAGAGCATGTCCACCGTTGCGAACACCCTTGCAACGCTGTTCAACAGCATTCGCCTGATTAAGTAATCCATTTGCACGGAAACCGTCGCACAAACTGCGGCGGTTTCTTTTTTCGGCTTTTTTTAACGGGATTCACGCCCGAACACGGGGCGGCTGTGTTATAATGATAAGAAAGGGAGGATGCGGAAAATGCACGAGAAAAACGGACGGGCCTATTTGATGCTGATTTCATCCATGCTGATATTCGGAACCATCGGCATATTCAGAAAGTATATATCGCTTTCTTCGGGAATGCTGGCGTTTTCACGGGGCATCATCGGCAGTGCGTTTCTGTTTGCGTTCGTGCGTCTGCGGGGCAATCGGTTGGAAAAGCTCGGCGGAAAAACGCTGGGGCTTCTGATTCTGACGGGTGCGCTCATCGGATTCAACTGGATATTCCTGTTTGAATCCTACAACTATACCTCCGTGGCCACGGCAACGATGTGCTATTATATGCAGCCGACCATTCTGATGATTCTGTCTCCGTTGGCGTTCCGCGAGCCGCTCACGCCGAAAAAGGCGGTTTGCGCATCGGCGGCGATTCTGGGCATGGTGTTCGTGTCGGGCGTGGCGGACGGAAAGGGCATTCGGGCCTCTGAATTCAAGGGCATCGCATTCGGGCTTTCGGCGGCGGTTTTGTATGCGTCGGTCATTGTTCTGAATAAGAAAACGCCCGTGGCGGACGCCTATACCAAAACGATTGTTCAGCTCCTCACCGCCGCACTGGTTCTGATTCCGTATTTGCTGATTACGGAGGACTTCTCCGCCATTCGCATTTCCGCAACGGAGGCGCTGGCAGTGGCGGTGGTCGGACTGGTGCACACGGGCTTTGCGTATGCGATGTATTTCGGCAGCATGGCGCATCTGAAGGCGCAGTCCATTGCGGTGCTGAGCTATATCGACCCTGTGTCCGCACTGCTGCTCTCGGCGCTGATTCTGCATGAAAGGTTGAGCGCATTCGGAATTGTCGGAGCGGTGCTGATTCTCGGTTCGGCATTCGCAAGCGAAATCGATTGGAAGAAAATCGGAAGGAGGGCGAATTGTGGAATCGGTAAGTGAAGCCATTGCATTCGCCGTTTCGGCGCACGACGGAATGCGCAGAAAGGGAAGCAATCTGCCCTATATCCTGCATCCGATGGAAGCGGCGGCCATTGTGGGCGGACTCACGGACAAGTGGGAAGTGATTGCGGCGGCGGTTTTGCACGATGTGGTGGAAGACACGCCGATTTCCCTCGAACAGATTCGGGAGCGCTTCGGCGAACGTGTGGCGCAGCTGGTGGCCGCCGAAACCGAAAACAAGCGCGAAAACCTGCCGCCCGAACAAACGTGGAGCATTCGCAAGGAGGAAACCGTGGCGTTTCTGCGCCAAACGAAGGACATCGAAGCGAAAATGGTCTGCCTGGGCGATAAGCTCTCCAATATGCGCGCGGTCTATCGCCAGTGGCTGAAACACGGCGATGCCTTCTGGCGTGAATGCGGCTTCCATCAAACCGACCCCGAACAGCACGGCCGCTATTACCGTGCCGTGGCCGATGCCCTCACGGAGCTTGCCGATACGCCCGAATGGAAGGAATACGACAGGCTGATTCGAATCGTGTTCGAACAAAAAGCCGAACCGTAATCGGGGCAGATGAAAAACACTGGAAATCTCTTTTCGTTTATGTTATAATAAGAAAAGAGTCTTTTTATCCCATGAATCGATTGGAATCAAACAAAGCATGAAGAAATTTTTGAAAGCCGTTCCCCGCTACGGTTGGACGGCGGTGCTTTTGTGGCTTGCGCTGAATTGCGCCGTGTATTACGGATCGCGCCTTCTGCCGGAGGATGTGGTTCGCCACACCGTTATGCTGCCGCTCGACGGCAAAATTCCGCTCGTTCCCCCGATGATTGCGATTTATGTGCTCGCCTATGTCTTTTGGGGAATCAGCTATCTGCGCATCGCACAGGAGGACAGGGAATTCGTTTGGCGGTTTTTCACGGCAACGTATATCGCCAAACTGATTTGTCTGGTCTGTTTTCTCGCCTATCCCACGCAAATGGTGCGTCCGCAGGCGGAGGGAAGCGATGTTTTTTCGGCAATCACGCGCCTGATTTATCGGCTGGATGCGCCGAACAACCTGCTTCCGAGCATTCACTGCCTTGAAAGCTGGCTTTGCTTTCGGGGTTTGAATCGAATTCGAAGCGTCTCCCGCCCCGTGAAGGCAGGTGCGCTGATTTTTGCGCTTGCGGTTTGCGCATCCACCGTTCTGGTTCACCAGCATTATCTCGCGGATATTCCGGCGGGCATTCTGGCGGGCGAAATCGGTCTTGCGCTTTCGGAGTGTATATGGAAAATATCGAATAAACGGAGGAATCCAACACGATGATCGGCTTCTATGATTATACCGTATGGCTCACTTACGCTTCCCTGCTTTCGGCGATTGCGGGCATTTTCGTCTGCTTTTCCGGACAGGGGCATCCGTTCATCGCCGCATTCTTCCTGCTGTTTTCGGGCCTTTGCGATGCGTTCGACGGCCGCGTGGCTCGCACAAAGCCCAACCGCACGAAAACGGAGCGCAACTACGGCATTCAGATTGATTCCCTCGCCGATTTGGTTGCGTTCGGCGTTCTGCCCGCCTGCATCGGCAGCGCATTGTACCAAATGACGGAAAAGAACGTTCCCGATTCCGCAATGACGTGCATTCCCTATGCGGTGCTGGTGGCGCTGTTCGGCGTGTATGTTCTGGCGGCGCTGGTGCGATTGGCGTATTTCAACGTAACGGAAGAGGAGAATCAGGCGAAGGGTCAGATGGTGCGCAAGGTCTATACGGGTCTGCCCGTGACCTCGGCGGCGCTGATTTTCCCGACTTTTCTGCTGATCAGCTATTTAACGCCTGCGGACATCGCCGTGGGTTATTATGCGGTCATGCTGCTTACGGCGTTTCTGTTCGTGAGCAAAATCAGCGTGCGCAAGCCCGGATTCAGAGGCATCATGATTATGGTGGCGTTCGGCGCGGCTGAATTCGCATTGTTCCTGATTCTGCGCGCGCTGGGCTTCAGAGCGCTGTAATATGCTGCGCTTCCTTTATGAAACGGCTTTGGGCAGAATGCTGCTCAAGCCGCTCACATCGAGAACCTTCTCCCGCATTGCGGGAAGATTCATGGATTCACGCCCGTCTGCGGCGCTGATTCGCCCGTTTGTTCGCAAAAACGGCATTGATTTAAGCGAATACCAACCCACACAATACCGCACGTTCAACGAATTTTTCACCCGTGAAATCCGCCCCGAATGCCGCCCCGTTGCGCAGGAAGGTCTGATGGCGCCCTGCGACGGACTGCTCTCGGTTTACAGAATCACCGAATCCCTGCGCATTCCCGTCAAGGGCAGCGTGTATTCGGTTTCAACGCTCATGGGCGGCGATGAACGGGCGGATGTGTTTTCGGGCGGCACCTGCCTGGTGTTTCGCCTTTGCGTGAATCATTATCATCGCTATCACTTTTTCGACAACTGCACGCCCGAACCGAGCCGATTCATTCCCGGCGTTCTGCACACCGTGCGCCCGATTGCCCTTTGCAATGCGCCCGTGTTTCATCAAAACTGTCGGGAAGTCACATGGATGAATACCGAACATTTCGGCCCGGCGGTTCAAATCGAGGTCGGCGCCATGCTGGTGGGCAGGATTCAAAACCACCCCGTTCAGGGCAAAGCTCTGCGCGCGGCGGAAAAGGGGCGCTTTCTCTACGGCGGCTCCACAATCGTGCTCCTTTTGCAAAAAGACGCCGCACAGCTGCCCGACAGCTTCTTTTCTCAAACGGAAAACAACCAAGAGATTCCCGTGCGCTACGGCGAACGGCTGGACATCGTCATGAAAAAATAAACGTATGTTCGATAGCAATTTTCGGGGGAATCTGTTATAATAAGGGCAACCAATCAACAGAATACGGAGGATTTACCTATGGCAGATAAAAAAGCGGACAAAAAGCCGGTAGCGGCGCCGAAAACGGGCGACGATCGCAAGCGCGCGCTGGAAGTTGCGCTGGGCAAAATCGAAAAGGATTTCGGAAAAGGCTCTGTGATGCGTTTGGGCGATGCGGCGAATCACCTTCAGGTGGAAGTGGTTCCCACGGGCTGTTTGCATCTGGATTTTGCGCTGGGCGTCGGCGGATTGCCGAAGGGACGTATCGTTGAAATCTACGGCCCCGAATCTTCCGGTAAAACCACATTCGCCCTGCACGCAATCGCCGAAGCGCAGAAGGCGGGCGGCACGGCGGCATTCATCGATGCCGAACACGCGCTCGATCCCATGTATGCGCAGAAACTGGGCGTGGATATCAACGAACTGTACGTTTCTCAGCCGGACAACGGCGAACAGGCGCTGGACATCTGCGAAGCGCTGGTGCGCTCGGGCGCAATCGATATCGTGGTTATCGACTCGGTTGCGGCGCTGGTGCCCCGTGCGGAAATCGAGGGCGACATGGGCGACAGCCATGTGGGCCTTCAGGCACGCTTGATGTCGCAGGCGCTGCGCAAACTCGCAGGCGTGATTTCCAAAACGAACGCCATTGCGATTTTCATCAACCAGCTGCGTGAAAAGGTCGGCGTGGTCTACGGCAATCCCGAAACCACCACGGGCGGCAAGGCGCTGAAATTCTATGCCTCCGTTCGCATCGACATCCGCAAGGGCGAGCCGATTAAGAACGGCACCGAAGTCATCGGCAACCGCACGAAGATCAAGATTGTGAAAAACAAGGTGGCGCCGCCGTTCAGAACCTGCATGGTCGATATTCTCTACGGCGAAGGCATCTCCCGCGCGGGCGAAGTGCTGGATTTGGCGGTGGAACAGGAGCTGATTAAGAAATCGGGCGCATTCTATTCCTACAACGGCGAACGCATCGCCCAGGGCCGAGATAACGCCCGCATCTACCTGAAGGAGCATCCGGAAATGTTCGAAGAGCTCGAAAAGAAAATCCGCGAAGAAATGCTCTCCCACCCCAACGAAATCCCCATGGATATGGAAGAACCCACCGAAGAAGAAGAAGACGAAACCCTCGACGACGAGGAATTCGAGCTGTAAAAAACATTCCGAAGGAGATTGCGAAACGGCAATCTCCTTTTTTGTCTATTTTTCGTCATTTGAACGTCACAGAAACAGGGTATATCTCAACGGCGAATGCGTGTTATACTTTATATGTAGAATTATAGATTGATGTTATTGGAGGTGCTCATGGAAGCGATTAAAACCTTTTTCGGGTCGAGCAGTGTTTCGGATATAGCGGTTTATGCGATTATTGTAATCGTGTTTATTATAGGACTTTGCCTGTGCATCATGCCGGTTATCGGCACGCGCAATCACCTGCGCCGTGCGATTCGCGATTTGCGCGCGGGCGAAAAGTCGAAGCGGTCCTGGCAGGAAAACAATTTCCTGGGCAGAGGTTCGCTGATGGCGCATTGGAGCGCCTACATGAACAACCTGTTTTTTGCCGACG